>CAISYK010000748.1 GCA_903889605.1 uncultured Bacteroidota bacterium | reverse complement strand
GGGTTTATTTGTCTCTCAATCGAATTAAATTGTTTAATTATTTTAATTTCCTTAATATTTATAAACTCGGTAAGTTCTTCTAATTTCTCATTAACAGCTGAAGATAATTCAACTTTTTCGATTCCAACAAACTGATTATTATCAATTCGGGTAAGCAGAATCAGGGTTTCGTTTAATTTTTTTAATTTTTGAGTTGTTTTGTATGTTTGTGACAGAAGGAGCCTCTGCTTTTCCGAATAATTTTCTTCCTGCATAAGCATTTCAACTTTTGCAGATATCACAGCAACAGGGGTTTGAGTTTCGTGCGAAATGTTTTCGGTAAATTCCTTTAAATTTATATAGTCTGCAGTAATTTTATGTGTAAAACTATTTAAAGTGGAATTTAACTCTGAAAACTCATCAATATTAACATCTTTTAGGCAAAGAGGATTATGATCTTTGATTTTCCAGTTTTTTAGTTCCGACAAAGTATAATAAAACGGTGCCCAAATATATCTTGAAATATATCTATTCAATGCAAATAAAACGACAAGTGAAAAAATCAGGAAAATTAAAATCGCAGAAGCAATGTATTCACCTGTTTCTTTACCTTCAGACAAAGAGTGTGATATTTTTATTTCATAATATTTATTGCTGATGTTTGCCTGAAATAATAGTTCTCTATGAGTAACTGATTCATCACCCTCCCCATCTTCCTCTTCCGTGGCTCCATCATCCGCAATATAATGTTCTTTTTCTTCAACGTCATAATCCCTGAAAACGTTTTGAAAAAGTGTTTGGACAGGAATTTCCGTAATGCTGATTTTTTCGCCCACATTTGCACTGAAAATACTTGGGGTTTTCCCTTCTTTTAGTAAATCAATTACAATAGATTTGTCGGCTAATAAATGTTCATTCTGTTCTTTATCAATTTTCTTTAATATAAGCCAATAAACAGCCGCTATGCTAACCAATAACAGCAATATATTAGCAATTGAAATGTAAATATTTGTTTTATTAAGCAGCTTCATTTTTTTCTATATAAATTTATATCCCATACCATAAACTACTTTTATATAGTCCGGAGCTCCGGCTTCACTCAATTTTTTTTTCAGATTCTTAATTTGACTGTAAACAAAATCAAAAGAGTCCGCCATTTCAGCCTTTTCTCCCCAAATGGATTCTGCCAGGGCTTCTTTTGTTATCAAATGAGTTGGATTGCCTGCTAAATAAACAAGGATATCATATTCTTTTCGAGTTAACTGGATAGCTTTTTCATTTACTAAAACTTGTTTGTCATTTGTTTTAATAAGTAATCCATCAAATTTCAAATGATTCTGTCCTTTGAAATTTCTTCTTCTTATCACTGAATTAATTCGTGCACTTAATTCAGACAAGTGAAAAGGTTTTGTTAAATAATCATCTGCTCCTATATGCAAACCCTGAATCTTGTCATCTACAGAATTTTTCGCAGATATTATTATTATACCTGTTTCGGGGTTGTTTTTTTTTATTAAATTTATTAGATCTATTCCATTGCCATCCGGAAGACCAACATCTACCAAAATACAATCATAAATAAAATCCATGCTTTTTTCCAATCCTTTTTTTAAAGTACCAACGGATGTGCATTCATAACCATTATGTTTAAGATATTCGGTAACTGCTTCCCTAAACGCCCGTTCGTCTTCTATTATTAGTAGCTGCATAAAAAATAATTAATATTATGTAAAGATAATTGGAATTTAAAACATAAACACTTTGATATTAATAACACTGATATTTAAACTGGCTTCAAGTTTTTTACGTAAATCTCTGTCAAGGCAGTGTTTTCAAAAATATCTGCAGATAAATTAGAGGCTGTCTTTTACTTCAGGTGTTTCACGCAAAATGACGCAAAGGGAAAAACCGCAAAATCTGCATTAGTCTTTGTTTTTGAGAAATTATTCACGTTTGATAGTTTAACTATTGTATGGGCTGAGATTAAGAATCCTGACAGGTTTTTAAACATGTCAGGATTCCATGGCAACTTTTCTGCCTCTTAATTATAAGCATTTAACTCTTTATAAGGTGAGTTATAGGAAAACTTTGATTGTGTTCCAGTAATAATATGGTTTTAATGATCCAAGAAACCATGCTTAATAAGCAATTACCTTCTTAATAATTCCTTTTTTACTGTTCAGAATACTCATTGTATAAATGCCTTTACCGTAATCAGTAACGCTAATTTGTTTTGAATATGTTCCTGAAAAACCCGTAAGTTCATCTGTAAATACAACCTGCCCTAAAACACTTGTAATTTCAATAATATAATTAGATCTCTCTGCAGCAGAAAATGAAACTGTAAAATTTCCATTGTTAGGATTTGGATAGATAGTTAATTCATTTAAATTAATTATATCGTCAATTCCGGCAATTGTGACGCTTACAGGATTTGAT
Source organism: uncultured Bacteroidota bacterium (assembly GCA_903889605.1). Taxonomy (GTDB): domain Bacteria; phylum Bacteroidota; class Bacteroidia; order 2-12-FULL-35-15; family 2-12-FULL-35-15; genus 2-12-FULL-35-15. The sequence goes on along the minus strand of CAISYK010000748.1, from coordinate 12,953 downwards.
GAGGATATAAAACAGCCGTCCGAGATAATAACCTGGTAGCTTCCATTTTGTACAGCAACATAAGTTTGGTCAGTTGCTCCAGGTATTTCAGACCCGTTCAAGAACCATTTATTACCTGTAACTGAACTGGATGTTAATATATTATTATTTTGTGATATTACAGGCGGTGCCGGAGGGGTATTATTTACTGTAACCGTAACCAGATTACTTATAGCTATCAGAGGATTTGCACAACTCGAACTGGATGTCATAATACAAGTAATTATATCGCCTGTTACAGGTGAAGGATTAGTGCATGTTGCATCGCCTGTTCCCCAGAAAACACCGTTCAATTTCCATTGATAACTTGGTGTTGGTCCTCCATTAATCGGATTAGCTGTAAGTGTTATTGGAGCCCCTGCGCAAACAGTTGTTGTTCCTGTAATATTAACAGCTGCAGGTGAAGCGCTGTCAACAACCATGGTTGTAGCTGTTGATGTTGCTGTTGAAGGGGTTGCACAGCTGGAGCTGGAAGTTAAAACGCAGGTAATAACATCACCATTTGCGATAGCGGTATTTGTATAACCAGAACTGTCCGAACCTACATTTACCCCATTTAATTTCCATTGAAAGCTTGGTGTTGTTCCGCCGTCAGTAGGAGAAGCCGCAAATGTTACTTGCTGTCCTGAGCAAGTAGGATTACTGCCAATTGTTATCGTTGTGGAAACCGTAGGCACTAAGGCAGTGCTTATTGTCATTGTTATACTATTGCTGGTTGCTGTTGCCGGACTAGCGCATGAATTATCTGATGTAAGGACACAGGTTATAATATCCCCATTTGTAAAAGAGGAGCTGGTATACGATGAACTATTTGGGCCGACATTTGAACCATTCAGCTTCCATTGATAGGCAGGAGTTGTACCTCCATTAGTTGGTGCTGCTGTAAATGTTACAGGCTGGCCGGAGCAGGTTGTATTACTTCCTGAAGTTACTGCAACCGCAACAGACGGAGTGACTGAGCCGCTTGTTGTCATTGTTACAGCATTGCTGGTGGCAGTTGAAGGGCTAGCACAGCTTGAATTTGAAGTCATAACACAAGTTATAATATCTCCATTTGCAAACGAAGTACTTGTATATGTTGGGCTGTTTGAGCCAGTGCTTGTTCCATTTAATTTCCATTGATATGAAGGAGTGGTACCGCCATTTCCGGGAGCAGCCGTAAATGTAACTGATTGACCGCTGCATGTCGGATTACTTCCTGATGTTAGAGCCACTGCCACAGTGGGTGCTATTGAACTGCTTATTGTCATAGTAACAGCATTGCTTGTTGCCGCAGCGGGACTTGCACAGCTGTTGTTAGATGTCATAACACATGTAACAATATCGCCGTTTGCAAGCGAAGCACTTGCATAAGCAGCATTATTTGTTCCAACAGCAGATCCGTTTACTTTCCACTGATAAACTGGTGTTGTTCCCCCATTTGTTGGACTTGCAGTAAATGTAACAGACTGACCAGGGCAGCTCGGGTTGCCGCCGGCGGTTATTGAAATAGCTACGGAGGGTGTTACCGAACCTATAGTCATAGTAACAGCATTGCTTGCTGCCGATGCAGGACTTGCGCAGCTGTTGTTAGACGTCATAACACAAGTAACAATATCACCGTTTGTAAGCGAGGCATTTGTATAAGCCGCACTATTTGTTCCAACGCCTGATCCATTTAAATTCCACTGATAAACTGGTGTTGTTCCTCCATTTGTTGGAATTGCTGTAAATGTAACAGACTGCCCAGGGCAGCCAGGGTTGCTGCCGGTGGTTATTGAAATAGTTACCGAAGGTGTAACCGAAGCTCCGCTCACAACAACTGCTGTTGTTCCTGCAACGCTTGTGCAGCCGTTTACTGTTGTGGTTAAGCTATATGTCCCAGCCATAGCCAAGGTAGCGCTCGCCCGTGTTGGATTTTGAGCAGCAGAAGTAAATGAACTAGGGCCAGTCCAGGTATATACTGCACCGGAAACAGCGGCAGTATTTAAGTTTATTGTACTTCCTAAACATAATGGACTATTACTGCTTACTGATGGAGTGGCAGGTATTGCATTAACAGTAATATAATTGGTTTGAGTTTTGGTATTACTTCCGGAACCATTGGTTGCTATAAGAGTAGTAGTATATGTACCTGCGGTGCTGTAAATAACAGAAGGATTTTGTATTGCTGAAGTTGCCGGCGTTCCTCCGGCAAATGTCCACGCCCATGAGGTTGGAGTATTTGTAGTTAAGTCTGTATATGCAGCTGATTGCCCTGCACAAATAGTAGTGTTGGATGCGGAAAAATTTGCCACCGGCGGGGTAACAGATACAGGAATCCACTGAAGCGAAATGCCTGTGAAATTAACGTCATTGGCAGGTGTCTGAATATCTGAAGTGGGCCCTTTTACGAATGTGTATGATTTAGTAACCGTGGCTCCCGTTCCGTGGTTCCATGTTGATTGAATTGTTACTTTATAGGTACCGTCAGTAACAATAGTTCCATTTGAACTTCCGCTTACATTCTTGCCATCCCAAGTTATTGTTTTTGTTGTCCAGGCTGATAAAGTGGCTCCTGTAGTTGCGTCTGTTATATTGCATGCTGCAGCTGTTGCATTTGAGGCAGTACCTCCGGCATTAACAGCCCAAGTTGGCAAATGATCCTTAGTACCGTTACCCACATAACGAAGTTTTGTTTTCACAAATGAACTTGTAGAATTCTGAATCCATACTGCCAAAACGTGCTGGGCATTAAAATTGTAAGTTGATGAAGCTGTATGGCTCGCTTCGGTAAATGTAAAAGTTAAAGTGCCAGCCGTTTGAGATAACGCCGGAAGTGAAAGGCTTGAAGCCAATGCTGTACATGCCAGGATAGAAAATAGTTTTTTCATGGTAAATAAGTTTTGTATTTATTAATTACATCCAAAATCTCAAAAGAGATTGTTCAACATTTATTTTAATGCCTTTCATGTAAAGCATTATTTAACAGAAAATTAATTATATTATCTTTTTACTTTTTTTTATGGCTTAAGCTAAATCCCCTAGAAATACTAAACCCAAGTTTAAATCCTCCTTTTAGCCAGGAGTCAATTGTATTCGGAATAAAACTATTTTCAATAATTCCTGAACTATTGGTAAAGGTTATATGAAAGGTGTGCAGGCCGGTATCAATTTCAACACCAAGCCCTAAAGGGTTATAAAAGGCTTTGTTGGTATTATTCATTCTGAAGTCAGAAATAGTATAAAAATAATCTGCAATAATTGCAAAACGCTGAGTAAGCTTCAAACGGGCGCCGCCTCCGACAGATAATAAATCATTTGTTTCCTTAGCCCCATTATTCGGATTAATATTTCCCATAACAAAATTGCGATGCTGATATGTAGGCACTAATTCCATGGAGAATCTCCATCCGAATTTCCGTGCAATTATCAACTGGCCTATATAAGAAAAACGATATTCAGCCTTCTGCTTAAAATCAATATTTCCCTGCGCTTCGCTAAAAAATTGAGTGGGCAGCTGGGCATTATAAGCGCCATCTCCATAAATTGCCAAAGACAATGGAATGTGATTGTCATCGGTTTGGCTCAGGATACGATACTTAAGCCAACCATCGGCAAATTCACTTTGTTTAGATCTGCCGATACCTATTGTTAATTTATCCGTAACACCAAAATCAAATCCTAAACGTATGTCAGTAACAACATCCAAACCGTAAAGGGTGTGTTTTCCTCCATTACTTGCCACACCAATACTGCCGAAACGATGAGAAATTACAAAATCCATCATTCCCTTTTTTACTGTTTCAGTAGTTTGGGCGTTTATTATTTTAGAATCTTTAAAAGTTGCTGTAGTCTTTTCGTGTGCCGGTTTTTCAACAGAGCTTTTTTCAACAGAGCTTTTTTCAACGGCACTTTTTTTAGGTGCAGTTTTTTCGACTTCAGCGGCTTTGACACTTACTTTGTTGTTTTGAGCAAAAGCACTGAGACCAATAAAAACAATAACACTTAACCCTGCAATTTTCTTATTAATTATTTTCATTAGCAATTTGAAATTTTAATTCTTTTTGAACGGTTCAAGGACAGCGATAATTTTTACATCTGTAACGGGAGGAATAACTCCTGAATATAAACCTGGGATCACCACACCGTGATCTGCAAAATTAACCTTAAAGTTAGATTTAAGAGTAACGGTACCCTTACTTACTGTAAGTGTTCCATCAATGGTTCTGTCTTTTTCAACCCCATGGATAGTTAATTTCCCTGTTGCGGTTACTTTATTGTCGCCATCTTTTGTATAATCAATTTTTTCATTGATTTTTCCTTTAAAAAAAGCGTTTGGGAATTTATCACTCTCAACATAATTTTCGTTGAAATGTTCCTGCATTAAAGGCTTTTCAAAAACAAACGCAGTCATTAATAATTTCATCTGCAAATCACCGGTTGTGATATTCAGTAACGGTTTTGTGATATTATTTATGGCTGAAATATCTTCAACGGGTGTTTTAGAAAAAAAACTTATTTCACAAGTTTTTGCCATATAAATTTGAGAATACATAGTTGTGCTTATCAAAGCACTAAAAATGGGCAGCATTATATTTTTCATAATTTTTAATTTTAGTCGTTAAATTATTAGGTATAAGTGAATTCTGAATATTAATTATCTTTTGCTCCTTGATTTAACCATAAGGTATATTGGTTTAGTTCAGTTTCGGAAAGGTTGTATCCGGTACCAGGGGTAGGCATATTTTTTGCTAAAACAACCCTCGAATACATGGACCCATTATCAACCTTCACTTTTACTCCGGCATAGGTTGAAAAGTCGCCGTTGCCTGTTCCTTGCGGAACATGGCAGTCATTGCATTTAGCAATGTTAATTGGGGCAATTACAGCAGAGTATGATATTATTTGTTCTGGAATTACAGCGATGGTTGGTTCTAAGTTTTCAAAAGTACATGATTGAAAACTTAATCCAAAAACAATAATTAAGAAAACTATTTTCATCATTATTTTAATTTTTAACATTTCAGATTTTATTGTATAATTAAAGCTAAATCAACAAGGTCAACACTTAAGATATTTTTTGCGCATTTTTTTGATTTATTTGCAGCGTATTGATTTAAAGATTCTTACAAGACTACAGAAAATATATATATTATCCAATTATATTTTAAAACTTTACATTTAACAAATTGCCAAGGTGCTTAAAATTCGGCTCTAATTGCTGTATAGAATTATCTTAACAAATTTTCCCAAAAACAGTAAAGCTTGTTTATGTGCTGATACAAATATTGATAATGATTTTGTAGAATCTTTGGAATTTATAATTTCTTATTAAAAAAATGTGCCTGAAAATTGAAATTATGGATACGATATTGCCGGCAATATTATAGTATCTGGTAATTTATCAAATAATTTTTGATGATGGGCTGTAAACTGGGCAAGAAAGACGCAGCATCAAACAGGCAAGCATGACAATGGAAAATCAAATAGATATTATTCCAAACAAAAATAAATAGTATTTCTGTAAGTATTAATTACAACGGATTTACAATAATTCAAAAAACTTTTTACCGCAAAGGCGCAAAGACGCAAAGATGTGTAATTAAATTACAAATAGTTTACTTAGTGTCTGAGCGCCTTTATGGTGAAAGGAACCTTATTTATTTTGTCGTCCTTAACAATTAAACATCGGCAGGCTGAGGTGCGGTAACTTTCGCATTTTGTATTGATAATTGCTGAGCCACCTTACTTGCCATTTCCATAAATGCAATTGCCTGCGGAGTGTTATCCTGCAAAACGGCAGGCCGGCCGGCATCACTGGCTTCGCAAATACTCTGCACAAGAGGTATTTCGCCTAATAAAGGAATTCCCATATCTTCAGCAAGCTTTTTTGCTCCGTCTTTACCAAATATATAGTACTTATTGTTCGGTAACTCCGGCGGGCTGAAATACGACATGTTTTCCACAATGCCTAAGATAGGAACATTTATTGAAGGCACCTGGAACATTCCTACACCTTTTTTCGCGTCTGCTAAAGCAACCATCTGCGGGGTACTGACTATTACAACCCCGTTCAATCGAACAGCACCAACTAAAGATAAATGGATGTCACCTGTTCCCGGAGGTAAATCAACTATCAGGTAATCCAGTTCCCCCCATTCAGCTTCTGAAATCATTTGTATTAGAGCTTTTGAAGCCATAGGGCCGCGCCATACTATAGCTTGCGAAGGGTCTGCAAAAAAACCTATTGATAATATTTTTACTCCATAATTTTCAACAGGGATAATTTTGCTTTTGCCGTCAATTTCCTGAAGCCTCGGTTTTTCGTTCAGTACATCAAACATAATTGTTTGTGAAGGCCCATAAATATCAGCATCCACCAAACCAACCTTAGCACCCATTTTTACCAATGCAATTGCCAAATTTGAAGCTACAGTTGACTTTCCAACACCGCCTTTACCGGAGGCCACTCCAATAATGTTTTTTACATTTGGCAGCAAAGGTTCAGCGCTTTTGCGTGAAGTAACAGACGAAGTCATTTTTACATTTACTATCGCTTCAGCATCTACAAAATGCAGGACAGCATTTACGCATGCTTTGTGAATCATTTCTTTCATTGGGCAGGCGGGAGTTGTAAGCACTACAGAAAAACTTACGTTTTTACCATTTACTTCCAGATCCTGAATCATGCCAAGTGTTACCAAATCCTTTTTCAAATCAGGATCGTCAACATTTTTTAACGCTTCTAAAACTTGTTCTTTTGTAATATTCATTGTCTTGAGGTTTTTAATTTAAATTGAAAATAAAATAAAGGTGATGGAATGGTAAGAAATAATCTGAAATACTTCTTTTCTTTTTCCCAGCCATTATTTTCGTTGTTTATTGCGGTGCAAAGTTAAGAAAAATTTGATATTCCATGTTTACTCCAAAAAAAACAGATGTGACAGTAAGCTTAGGCTTGCAATTATTGATTTGAATGGCATATAAAAAGCAGCTTAGGTATTGTGTTCGAGAGATAAACTTTAACCTGGGTTTTTGGCTAATAGTATTAGCCTGATACAATAAATGTTTTCGGAATTCATATTTATTTGTAAATAAAGAATGTTTGCAGACAAGCTAATTGATAAGATACTTGTAATTCAGAGTTTCGTAATTAATGAATGGAAGCTGAGCGGGTATTATTGAGAACGATAAATTTACGAATCATAATTAATTGTTATTTTTTTGCCGAGCTCATATACTTGGTTAAATCCTGAATAAGATATTTTATATTATCATCAGTCAGTTTTTTTATCTGCACCCAATCTTTTTTCTCCAATTTCATTGTACCGCAGGCTGGTTTGTCTTCGCAAAGGTATCCTCCGCTGTAATCTGGGTTGTTTGCAGCATGCGTGAAGCCGTAAATCCAGTATTTAAATCTTCCCTGCCTTACTTGTATTTTTAATGAGAAATCTATTCTTGAATCAGTTAAATTTATTGAAGATTTAATCGGGAAGCTGGCATCAGCAATAATAATACCATCGGCTTCATTTTCAGTTTGAATTACTTTAGTGGGAGTTTTAAAAGTTAATCCTATCCATTCTTTTGCCTTAGTGAATAATTCACTTTTACTATTTTTTGAATCCACATAGACTACACCGCAATAGGTGATTGCAGTCGTGTAAAGAAATAAAACAACTAACAGTTTCAATTTTTTTAGTTTTGCAAGAAAAGTTTTTTTATATACAGATTCTTAGGGCGCATCCCAATTATACTTATTAAATATTCCCTTTCAGGCAAGCACGTAGTTTTTTTATTGGACAAAAACATTTTATTAAGCAGTCTTCGAACTATTATCAATATGAACGGCTTAACAAAGTGGAAAACATGAGAGCGCAGGTTACACAACGTTTCAGCAGAGTATTATTAATATGCTGCGGTTTAGTTTGATGAACGATAAGGATCTATTCATACCATAGAAAAATTTCATTCCCAATTGCATCTATCAGGCCTTGGTCAGTGTCCTTTTCAGCTTTCCAGCCATCAATTGTTGAATGAATAATTCCAATAGCCTTCCCATTCAAAATGATTTCAAGATCGAAGCATACTTCTTCCTTGCAGCTTGAAGGTAAAGGGATTGCACGCCCTATATATCTGACGCCTTTATATATTATATCTATTGGGACTTGCTCTGTTTTGTACGAAACCTTTTCCTGGAAACTCATGATGAACATTTATTTATGTGAACTTTTTTTTGACCGCTGGCTTTCATGTAATTATGGTTTATCGTTTTATTTAGTAAAACAATGTTTTTTATTTGTAACGCCGGCCGAAGGAATATGAATTGCAAAATGCGCCAGTTCTATCTTATTTTATCGAGATTGTTTTGAATTAGTTTATAGTGCAAAACTATTTACAGAATAGAATAAATGGAATGTCGAGAATCAGCCCATTCCATGATTTTAAACATTATTCTCTTTGTTTGAAAGCACAAGGCAGAGGCGATTGCCGGTGGCAGATTGATAATAATAGGCTGTAGAGACAATTGAAATAACTAATATAAATTAAATCAATTAAATTAAATATGTCTGGCTTTATTTATTCAATACAATCCGGAAGGTCGTGCCTTTATCAATTTCCGAACTTTTTACGAATATTTTTCCGGAATGATAATTTTCAATAATGCGCTTTGTAAGTGATAGGCCGAGTCCCCAGCCTCTGCGTTTGGTGGTATAGCCGGGCTCAAAAACTGTTTTATATTTCGATTTAGGTATTCCTTTTCCAGTATCAGTAATATCAATGTAAACGAATTGTGTTTGGTCAGTAATTGAGATTGTTATTGAACCGCTTCCTGACATAGCATCGACAGCATTTTTGCATAAATTTTCAATTACCCATTCAAACAGGGGTGTATTTAATTGGGCTATTACTTCTTTTTGATTACCAGTATCTATTTTAAACACAACATTTTTAGATGTTCTTAATTTAATATAGTTTACAGCCTCGTTTAAAACACCCACCAAATCCACCTTATCTAATTTAGGGGTTGAGCCGATTTTAGAAAAACGCTCCGTGATTGTTTCCAAACGCTTAATATCTTTTTCAATTTCAACCGCTGTGTCTTGGGCCAGGCCGTTTGATTTTAAATATTCCAGCCATGCAATCAAAGAAGAAAGCGGTGTTCCAAGCTGATGTGCAGTTTCTTTAGCCATACCCACCCAAACTTGATTTTGTTCCACTTTGCGCGCAGTGCTGAATAATAAATAGGCTATCAATAAAAATAAACCAACAATTCCGAACATTACAAAAGGATAATACTTGAGCTGGGTTAACAGCATCGACTCCTGGTAGAAAATATAACTTTTGCTGCCGTCGCCAAACTCAACTTCTATAGGCTGATTATGAGCTGCCATATCAGTTATGGTGCTTTTTAAATATACAGTGTCCTTTATTTTCAGGGAGTCAATATTGCCTGATGCAATGACGGTAAGTTTAGTTGAATCGGTATAAATAACAGGCACAGAAGCTGAATTTACTGCTACTTCAGAAATGAAAGATTTTACTAAATCATCTAAAACATTTTTCAATTCAGAAAAAAGTTTTGAATCCTGGTAATACAAATAATTTTTCTGGCCTTTATAAATATTTATTTCAATAGGCTCCTGCATTTTGCGCATAATTTCCATTTGCTGGAGCAGATAAGCTTTATCCTTTTCTTTTGCAGGATCTAAATTTCTTGAAGTTATAGGAGTACCGCTTTCATCGGCAAGAATAACCGGAACAGTAGTATTGTCGGAAACAACCTTTAAAACAAAACCGTAATCGCTCAAATCTTTTGATAATTGTTTGGTTGCTTCTGCCCACAATTCAACTTTTTTGCGTTCGTCGATTTTTATTTTATTGAATAATTCGTTGGTATATTTTACGAGATTTGCTTTCTTCTGTACTGCATCAGCCCAAAGTTTAACTTTTCTGCGTTCTTCTTTAGCAATTTTATTTACAAGGGTATTTGTATACCACAATGAAACACCAACAATAACAACAGCGGCCAGCAGCAGCCATAATTTCCATTGTTGTTTTTGTGAATAAATGCTCATTGATTTACTTTTGTAGTAAGGGCTGCAAATTTAGTTCTTTTTATTTCAATAGTATCTTTCGCCAATTAACAGGTTGAATGTTTATAGAAAAAAGGAAATATGAAATTATTTGCTTTCGATTGAATATAAAAACAAAAATATGTCCCAAAACATATAAACGCAAAGTAACACATTAGATTTCAGTGCTCAAAACATTTCGCAGGTTTTGATCGTATATCCTGTTAATTGTATTTGGGGAAATGGTACCAGTCCGTAAAATCGGATTGAACTCTTTTGAATGAATTAATATTATAAAAACATCTTAAATTAAAGGCTTTCAGAATAGAAATTGCAGGTAAATTTGCCTTTCATCATAATCAACTGCATTCTATTTATTTGTTCAACTAAGGCAGTTAAAGAAAATGATGTTATCTTTGAATTTGAAATGATACTAAAGCAAACACATATCAGCATAGTAATACCACTTCTGAATGAAGATGGAAACGTTATGGTTTTGTATAAATCACTGCTGCCTGTAGTTGAAAAAATATCAACTGATTATGAAATTATTTTTGTTGACGATGGCAGCAAAGACAATTCTTTTGATATCATAAACGAAATTTGCTCTCAGAATGAGCGCGTATTGGGTATTTCACTTTCGCGCAATTTCGGACATCAGATAGCACTTGCTGCCGGTATGGAGCACTCTTCAGGCGAAGTTGTGGTTACCTTGGATGCCGACATGCAGCATCCGCCCGAAATTATTTTGGATTTGTATAAAAAATATACTGAAGGCTATGATATTGTAAATACAATAAGGACTGAAACAGCCGACTCTGGTGCATTTAAAAAAATATCATCACGGTATTTCTATAAAATAATAAATAAACTATCTGATATTCACATTGAACCTTCATCTGCTGATTTTAGATTGATGAACCGCAAAACCGTAAATGCCTTTTTGCAATTGAAAGAAAAAGATCGTTTTACGCGCGGCCTTATAAGCTGGATGGGCTTTAAACAGGCTCAAGTTGAATATACTTCTCCTAACCGTTTTTCGGGTAAGACTAAATATTCAATTTTTAAAATGTTTCGTTTTGCCGCTGACGGAATTACATCATTTTCGGCAAAACCTTTGCGTATTTCTTTCTTTGCGGGATTGATAGTTTCTTTTGCCGGATTGCTTTATGCCATTTACGCAGTTATTCAATATTTTGGAGGAAAAACCATACCCGGCTGGACATCGATTTTAGTTTCTGTTTTAATCATTGGCGGAATCCAGCTTATAAGTATAGGTATCATCGGCGAATACCTGGCTCGTGTTTTTAATGAAGCTAAGAACAGGCCAATGTATTTGGTAAAACAGTATTCTTCAGGGCGGCTTGGTGATGATTCAGGATCAGTCCTTTTTCGCAAATAAAAAAAAGCTGTTCAGGAACGCAAAAAAAGTAACTCCAGCTTGTGTTTCCAAAGTATCTTCTGTAAAAAAAGAAATAACTGCAATAAAAAAGAATGTGATGTACAGATAATTGAACCTTGTTTTTTTGTTAAATAAGGGATATATTAAAGTAGTCATAAACCATAATAGTCCTATTATGCCAAAGGCTACGGTAATTGATAAATATTGATTGTGGGACCGCAGCCTCCACTGCTGCTTTAGTGTAGAATTATTTTTTATATACTCCTGCTCAAAAGCCTTTGGGGCATCGCCTGTGCCTACACCAAAAAAGAAATTATTTTTTATGATGCTTAATGATGTACTCCAATATTCAAACCTTTGTGTAAGTGAGTGTCCATTTGCTTGTCCTGTCTTTCTATTCAAATCAATTTCCCATAAAGTTTCATATATCCTTCCTCTTAAGCTGCTTATATCTTGATAATTTACATTGGTAATGCCCCGCTCAATAGCTTTAACTTCGCTGTAGGATAATGAAAAAACAGCATCGGCATCTTTTCTTAATCCTTTAGACGTTAAATATCGGAAAATCGTAAAATATATGCTGTTCCCATTTAAATCATTGCATCCGATCTTTACGGAGCTCCGTTTATTCCATGCTTGTTCTAATTCATTTATGCTGTAATACATCCAAATCAAATGACCATTTTCTGTCACTTTAGATTTCAAATCATGCTCATATAAATTACCCTGTGAAGTATATTTGTCAAGCGTATTAATATCAATAATTTCTTTTTGTTTGTTTTCTTCAGCAATTGAATTTATATAATAAACAAATAATGCTATTGAACCGCAAAGACCTATCATTACTACATATTTCAACACCCTGTTTTTTGATGAATCCGCTCCGCCAGCCTCAGGTTTAAAGACAGTGTAGATTATCAATACAAATGTTGTTATTGATAAGGCTGCCAAACCAGTTAAGGACTCCATTACTATTAAGAAAAACACCAGCCATATTATTACAGCGGACCATAATATTTTAGCATAAATAGTTATAGAGCTGAAAACAAAATAAGCTGAAATAAAAATGGCTGCGCATATTAACAATGCAAAGCGGATATGAGAAATAAAAATAGAAATGTCCCGTATATCAATTACTTGGCGATGAATTACGCCAATCAAAATAAATGAACTAATAATAGTTCCTATAATAACGGCTGCAACAAACAGCTGTAAAATAGTATCAAACAGTTTTTGGGAAAGAGGTTTAGAGGTAGAAATTATCAGGGGCAATATAAATAGGGGAGCCTTAATACGAATGTCTTTAAAGGCATAGCTGAAGTCTGAAGTATAAGTGAGTCCAAGAAAATGCAGAAGCAGTAAAGAACTTATTATTAGAGCAGTTTTGTTTTTACCGAAGGCAATAAACTTATTTTTTACATTCCCTTCTAATAACCAATTGCCGGCCAAAATTATCTGCGACAGGCTCATCAAAAATT
>CAISYK010000747.1 GCA_903889605.1 uncultured Bacteroidota bacterium | reverse complement strand
CGAAATTATAAAATTACCAGTGGCAAAAACAAATAAAAAATAATTTTCTTCCGCTGTGAAATGTTTTTGCCACGACCTATTTTCATTGCGAACTCAAATGATGAAGCTTACTATGAACGGCCATATCGCTTATTTGATGTTATGGGCAGGGCATTCTTTCTTTCGAGTTACATTTCGTAACAGTCGAAATGCCCACAGTCCTATTACATACAGGTCTGAATACAAAGTTGTAAAAAGCACTGCGGTCGAAACACCCAACGGTCTTGGCACACACAGGGCTGAATGCAAACTGTAAAAAAACTGCGGTCGAAACACCAGTAAGGACTATGTTGACACGTTAAGCCCCAGTTTTATTATTTCTCGAAAGTATATGATTCTATAAGTTCGTTCGTAGTTTTTATAAGCGTACCGGTCGTATTATAATAATTGCAGGTCTTTATAAGTTTATAGGATAGAGGCTTGCAAGATAAAATATCAATGTGAAAGAAGTCCGTTTGCGTTAGTCGCTCTTTGCAATCAAAATATTTCCAAGTGTCCTTTGGTGCCGGTTCGTCATGCACAGATAATTTAACACCACAAGTGTCTTTTTCTCGAATCCCCCAATTTTCAATTCTTTTTATTTCACCATTTTTATAATAAAATTTCACTTCTCCGTCAAGATAACTCCCTATCCAAGAATTCTTGCCTTCAAGGATTAGTCTGCCATTAGGTCTTGTATAATATTTAAAGTATGATGTCTTAGTGGGAAACATTACCAAACTATCTTGGTGATTTCTCTTTCCATATTCTGAATAATTATTGTCGTTAGCAAACCATCTTTGAAAATAATAACTTTCTTTTCCCCCTCTTTCAGATTTATATATGTTAACAGTGTCAATGGTTTGAGAAAATGTGTCAAATGAAATGAAAATGACTTGAATAAGTAATGTAAATATTAGAATTAATTTCTTCATATTGCGGGGAAGTCTTAATACTCTGTTCTTAAAACACTACAGTCCATATACACAACGGTCTTAACATAAAGTTTCAAAAAAAACAAAGTCGAAATACGCAACGGTCTCTATACACAATCCAAAAAATACTATTGCCGAAATATTTTTATAACTCAAAAATTTTAAAAGGATACAAACTATTTTGTCTATTTCCGAATTGTTTTTTCGAATAAAATGCTTTTTCTTTTTTTTGAAATTGCCTTGCCCATAACGGGCGGCTATGCGCGTTTGCGGATTTACGAAGAAGTATTTGTCCGCAAGGACAAATGCTTGTTTGAAAATCTGCACACCAAATGTACTAAAATGCCAGCAATAGCGCATAGCCGATGTTATTTGCAGGGCATTTATTTCTGTCTCTTGTCGTTTAATTGTCTAAAAGTCAGCAAACACAGGTCGAACCGTTTTGGTTTGATTATTTTTTCTGCGGAATTGTCTACAAGTCAGCAAACACAGGTCGACCCGTTTCGGTTTGATTATTTTTTCTACGTAATGGTCTACAAGTCAGCAAACACAGGTCTAACCGTTTTGGTTTGATTTTTTTTCTGCGTAATTGCCTTCAGGTCGGCAAACACAGGTCGACCCGTTTTGGTTTGATTATTTTTCTGCGTAATTGTCTACAAGTCAGCAAACACAGGTCTAACCGTTATGGTTTAATTATTTTTCTGCGTAATTGTCTACAAGTCAGCAAACACAGGCATAACCGTTATGCTTTGATTATTTTTCTGCGTAATTGTCTACAAGTCAGCAAACACAGGCCTAACCGTTTTGGTCTGATTATTTTTCTGCGTAAATGTCTACAAGTCAGCAAACACGGGTCTAACCGTTATGGTTTGATTATTTTTCTGCGTAATTGTCCCCGAAGAAGTCAATGAACGTAAAAGTATTTTACTAAATTGTCGGAATGAAAAAATGCTTTTTCGATTTACAAATTTATTTTTCTCGTAACAGTCTTTTTTTTCCTTATGCCTTGCAAATAACGGCAGGCTTGGCGCTGCAGCCGATTTCGTAAACGAAATTAAATAATTACCAGTGGCAAAAACCAAATAAAAAATAAATTTATACAGCTGCGAAAGGTTTTTGCCACGACCTATTTTCAATGCGGACTCAAATGCTCTGGCTGACTAAGAACGGCTGTAGAGCTTAGCCGATGTTATTTGCAGGGCATTTATTTCTGTCCGATTAGTTTAATTGTATTCAAGTCAGTAAACACAGGTCAAGCTGTTTTGCTTTTTTTTCTGCGTAACAGTCCACAAGTCCAGCAAACACAGGTCAAGCCGTTTTGGTTTGATTTTTTTCTGCGTAGTTGTCCACAAGTCTGCATTGAGAGTATTGCTAGCAGCTATCCTTTTTTAATTTATTATTAACTACTTCAATTATTTGTCCTTGCCCAATTATATGTGGTCCTTCACAAATGTCAAATTTTTGACCGGAATAAAGATAAGTCGCGAATGCGTCTACTGAAAGAATTCGTATTTCAGCTTTTATGGTTTCGCCTGGGAATACGTTGTCCTTGTCAATGAATATTTGTTCCCCTGTGGTCGACATTTTTTTACCTGCAAATTTAACATGTGGTCTGAAACCTGATGCTGCATAGTGCTGTCGACCTCCTTCTTCTGTTTTAAAATATTTAGTTTCTGCAATAATGTCTGGCTGCCCCTTGTCAAGTTCGTTAATGTAACAAAATTGGAACTTATCAGATATTTTGAACGCGATATAAAATGGTTTTGTGACGAACTGCATTTTAATTTGTCCTGCGACAAATTGGTCTTTAATGTTCTTTACCTGAGTCGGATTAAAAGAATAAGAATCATTTTTTTCATCACTTATTTTATTAATCCATTTTTGAAGCGAAGTTTGGATGTCTATTGCGTAAATGGTCTGATTAAAAGTTTTGTCAGAAGTTTTTGTCTCGTATGTAAAAGTTTTTATCATATTGTCTTTTGTTTATTTGGTTGATCGAAGGTCAATAAACACTGGTCTAACCGTTTTGGGTTGATTATTTTGCTGCCTAATTGATTACGAAGGAGTCAAAGAACATAAACGTATTTTACTAAACTGTCGGAGTGAAAAAATGCTTTTTTGATTTACAAATTTATTTTTCTCGCAACAGTTTTTTTTTGTATGCCTTGCAAATAACGGCTAAATATGCGATACCGCGCATTGGCCTTTTGAGCGTGTCGGCTAAGGTATAGCATATTTTATGCTGTGCGCATGTTTTTCTTTAAGTCGAATTACGAATTAAAGAAAAGTCAAAGCTTTAAAAGTTAAAACACCATTGCCTAAAAGTCCTATAAACAAAGGTCTTAACCCATAGTTCGTAATACCCAACAGTCGTATTTTTTTTAAATATTTGTTCTAAAGTCCATACACAGCAGTCTAAAAGTTCTATAAACATAGGTCTTAAAACACAGTTCGTAAAGTAAACTACTTGTGTTTATTCAATGGAATTCGAGAAATTGGTCTTTACAGTTTAATCATCTAATAAAATTTTATTTTCCCACTCCTTTATTGTCATATATTCTTCCGGGTAAAAAGTTGGTGAGGTATTTATTCTAATCTT
>CAISYK010000746.1 GCA_903889605.1 uncultured Bacteroidota bacterium | reverse complement strand
CTAACACTAGCCCTTTTTTTGTTCCGCATCACCTTATGCCATTGAAAATAAACAATTCGGTTACATATTCGGTTACATATCTGTTTAAATTCGGTTACACCAAATTCCAAACAGGTTAATGAAATACAAGATGACAGTTCTTTTTTGGATACGGAAAAACAAACTCAATAAGCATAATGAGGCCGCTATTTATTGCAGAATCACAGTAAATGGCATCCGCGCTAATGATTTTTCTACAAATATTTTCACAAATACTAAAAATTGGGACTCAAAAAAGCAGAAAATCAAAAATGATGATGTAAAACAGAACCAACTAACTGCGATAAGGCAGCGCATTGTTGCTTTACATATTGATTTTGAGATGAAAGGCATTCCTGTTACAGCCGAAATTATAAAAAGCATTTACACCCAAAAGGAAGTCCCCAAACAAAAATTAACTATCCAGCAATTATTTGATGAATTTTTTGAAAGTGAAAAAAGAAATGCCAATAGGCTATCTATTACTGTCACTTTTTATAAAAGAAGGCTTAAACCGCTATTTCTGTTTATTTCCGAAAAGAAAAGCAGAGAACTGACTATAACAGATATAAAACCTCAATTTGCAGATGAATTAACGGAATGGCTTTTAAATACAAAAAACTACAATCCCAATTATGCTCAAAAAGTAATTCAGATTTCAAAAATGATGTTTAATTATGCTTTAAAAAGGCAGTATATAGTAGCAAACCCTTTTGTATTTATAAAGATAAAAGGAAGACAAAAACCGCTTATAGTGCTATGCAAAGAGGAACTGCAAAAGATTATGAACCATCATTTCGCATCTCCGAGGTTACAGGAGGTTGCAGACTTGTTTTTACTGCAATGCTTTACAGGCATGGCGTATGTTGACTTAATAAGCTTCGATAAAAAAACACATCTGCAAAATGGCTTTATCTCCATAAACCGCCAAAAGTCAGAAACGGAAAGCCTTATCCCATTATTCCCGGAAACAATTGCCTTATTTGAAAAATACGATTATAAGATTCCGCAAATCACAAATCAAAAATATAATGCGTACATAAAAGAGGTTGCTGAAATTGTTGGTATAGAAAAGGCATTAACAACGCACGTAGGCCTTAAAACCTGCGGAAGCATATTACTTAATGAAGGGGTAAGTATTGAAGTTGTAAGCCGTATTTTGGGACATAAGGATACCAAAATTACCCAGCACATTTACGCGCGTGTGAATGAACTGCGGATTAAGAGGGAAATGGCTTGTGTGAATTTGAAGCCGGAGCCGAAAGCGGTTGACCCGAAACTAAATTAATAAAAAAAGGTGGTAAATTTTCATTTACCACCAAGCCAACAGTAAAGAGCAACTAAACTGTTCCTAGAACAACACCCCATAAAATGTGATGCCAAAATGCTTTTTTTTAGTCATTTATTTGCTTCTTATCAAATAAATGTAATGCAAATGTAAATTATTTATTGATTAAACAAGAACTTTTATTTGTTTTTTTATTGTTCGCCTTTGTTTTTCAAACTATTACCTAACTTCTGCAAACTATCTGATTAGTATTTTCACCTAAAAACAGGGTTACCCTTATGGGTTACCCTTAAAAATATTAGTTTGCCATCAAAAGCGGGGGTATACCGTAATGTCCCCCGTAATATTAGAAGAATATTTTTTTATTTGGAGATACAGTTAATAATGATTCACTTTGCAGGATGAAAAAGTATCCCG
>CAISYK010000745.1 GCA_903889605.1 uncultured Bacteroidota bacterium | reverse complement strand
TTTTTTTATCATTTGAGAATTTCAAATTAATAATATCACTTGTTGGATTTGGGTAAATTAATAAATCAGTTAAAGCGGATTGTGTTTGTTTTATATTAGCAGTTTGGTTAGTATTCGGTTCAGTTGTTCCTGTGACAGAAGAAGCATTAACATTGAATGCTCTTAATACTAAATTCAAGTCCGGTGAACCAAAACGTAAACCATTTGGCGGATTGGCAGGAGCAAGACCTGTTGTAGGATCAGATTCTTGACTTATGGCAAGCAGATAATCATTGTGAGCGTAACTGGTTTGAATATCTTCAACATAAATATTGGGGTCGCCTAAAGTTAATGAATCTTGATAGGATGTCCACGCAGTAGAGTTATTTGTAACATCATTAGTAAACATATACATTACTCCTTCATCCGGGTTTAATGTATCACCAATCAATTGAATAGCTTGATAAGTTAAAGCTGTGATGCCTGCATTATTAACACTAACATGGGGTTTTAAAAAATAATATGCCGTATCTGTATCCGTGAAAGGTACTGACCATGCATCACTTGAAGAATTCCACGAAACAGCAGTAATCTTTTTTTCAAAAGCTCCGTCTATTTCATAATGAGTGGAAGTAAATGCAATAGCCCCGTATTGTCTATTGTAGTCCATTGATAAATCTTCGTATTGGGTACTATTATCAGTAGGGGTTAAAATTTGTGGGATAGGCCAAGAAGTCTGGGCTTGTGAAATATCAAATATTTGATACATCACCACATTATTTGCTGTACTGTCAGTTCCATCAGGGTCATTTATCCAACTGGCAATTACATGGGTAGAATCATAAAAAGCAACATTAACAGACCTGTCAATTCCGGGTTCTGTAATAAAAACTGCTGGAGTTGAAACATTAATACTTGATCCAGAAAGATCAATGGTTGAATAATAAACATCCGAGGTATTATTATCAAGGTCAGAGGAAACCCAAGTAATTATACCGTAATTTCCTTTACCCATAATAATATTGGCATTCCCTTCTGCACGTCCTGATGTATCAGTTGCTATAACATCTGAAAGCGTAATTGGGGCACTTACTGTATTAGTTTGCTTATCGTAATATGCTAGCCATATATCCTGCGACTTTAAAATAGTATTCATATCCATTGTAGAAGCATTAAAATTTGCAACAGTCATTCTTCCTTGTGTCCAAGATAGAAGGCATGAACCACTTGGGAGTATGGCAACTTTAGGATTTGTAACAATATCTTTATTATCAATAATTGTAACAGGCTGTAAAAATTGTCCGGAATTGTAATCTAACTCCGACAAAAGAATTTTTGTTTTATTGTTTGAATCGTAATCTAACCAAGTAATATATAAGCTACTATCATTAGCTGAAAAAGCCGGTTGAGCATAAAATGCTTGTGGCTCAAAACCCGGGCTATTTTGTATTAACCTTGTGTAACCTCCCATTGCATCAACATGTGGTTGTTCAAAAATTAAATGACTTCCATTAGGCATGCGTAATGCACTCGTATCTCCAAAAGTGTCCTTATAAAACGTTTTACTTATTTCGCCTTCATTTAATGTTAAAAACGATAATCCAAGTTTATAATTTAATTTCCCGTAAATTTCCAAATCACCACCAAATAGGGGATTAACCCCTGTTGCTGTTGTATAACTTAGACCAGCACCAATTGAACCCCTTATGCCTAATGACCCGCTTACACTTGCAATTAGGGCATCAGCAGTAACCCTTAATTCAGCACTTCCATTTATTTTTGCAATCACTTTTGTAATACCCGAACTTGTGGAATCCTGAAACCCCCAAGTACTATTTCCCCCATTTCCGTAAACTACTTTTGCAATTATATCTGTATTAATTTCCAATCCTCCGTCAACTTTAATCCCCCCCGGCAAAGGAGGCGCAGGGAATCTTACTTCAGGGAAATTAATTTTAAAGCCGGGGACATTCTGTGTAACATTTGCATTGACAGTAAAATTGAAATTATCATCTAACTGAACACTTGATGCAGTTAACGGTTGAGTAAAGTCATGCTGAAATTGTCCAAAAACATTTAATGTAAATCCCACAGATTTACTATTGAAAGTTGCAGCAGAAGGTGGTTGTGTTATATTATAATCCACATTTATTTTAAAACTTGGATTCTCAATATTATATGATCTACCGCCTAATCCCGGAATATTAGATGGCAATACTGTATCCCGTGTGGACAAATTGAGGTTTGCATCAAAATTTATAACATTTCCAGTTACAGTTACATTCGTTGCTGTTCCTGCTGTTCCACTTGAATTGTTTAACCATTGTGGTTTTGGGATTATAGTAAGTGGTGGTATTGAATCAACCCGATCTCCATTAGTCGGGTCAATAATATTTAATCGTACATAAGAACCTTGATTTAATGAACCCATATCTAAGCTCCATGTGAACGTGCCAGATGAACTATTAGCTGTGTAATTATTTACTACCGTTCCAGCCCCATCAATTGCAGAAAAATCCACTTGAGTTGCAGTACCATTTGGGTCTGTAAATATTATATCATTATTAACAGGACTAATTCCTTCCACAAATGTTCCGGTTCCTAAAGATGTTGTAATGTTTTGTCCGCTTGCGTTCAAGCCCATAAAGGCGAACACCATAATAATTAGTAAATGTTTTTTCATTTTTTTGTTTTGGTTGGATAACTATTTGGCAGCCTATATAAATCATTTTAGCATGGCAAATGTATTCAAATATATCAATTTATGAAATATAAACATCATAATATGATAGTAAAAACATCAAAAACACGCTTTAGTTTTATCAAAAAATGAAAACTTTAGCTGACAACATAAGATATTATCGGAATTTAAAGGGTTGGAGCCAAGAAGATATGGCTGATAAGCTCGGAGTTTCTTTGCCAACCTATTCTCGTATAGAAAGGAATATCAATACAATGCCCTTCAAAAGAATTGTTCAAGTGGCAAAGGTTTTTGGAATTACCACCTCTGAATTGGTTTCAATTGGAAAAAATAAAAATGACCATTTACAAGAAAATCAAGAATTAAAAAAAACAATAGCAGAAAAGGAGAAAGAAATTATTTTGCTTCAGAAACGAATTATTGAACTTCTCGATAAAAAAATAAGGTAAGTTTCAATTGTTTTTCAATGTATTTCAATCTTTTTCAATTGTTTTTCAATTGTTTTTCAATTACTTCTTAATTACTACACAATTGTTTTTCAATGTTTTTGTATCGTCCTGTATCGTCCTGAAAAAAGTTGACAGTGTTTGCGTAAAATCATTGTTTTTACTTTTTTTTAAATAGAATTTTACGCGTAAATCAAATAAGGAACAAACAGAAGCTTCAAATTATTGCCTTGAATGTGGATTTGGTTGATTTGGATGATTTTAAGTTTGTTAACAAAACATTGTTTATATTTACAAGAAATCCATACTTTTACCGTCCTTAAAAAAAACATCTTTACAGATATGAAAGTATTAGAAGAATTACTTGAAAAATCTCCATCGAGCCAAGACTGGAGTGTTCAGCCCCTAAAAAAAGATGGTGAGCTAAAAGTTTTTTCT
>CAISYK010000744.1 GCA_903889605.1 uncultured Bacteroidota bacterium | reverse complement strand
GCTGCAGATTGCGGATGGAGATAATGTACTGCTTAATGAGGGTGTCGGATTTACTGCTACTACAACATTATACGTTGCAGGATTTGTACATCCGTTAGCAGATACGGTATAAACATAAGTAACATTTACAGGTGATGCTGTTGTATTGGTCAGCGTTTCATTTGGATTGTCTGTACCGCTTGAAGCGGCATTACTAATACCAGCAACTAGAGCCCTTGTCCATGCAAATGATGCACCGGCAGTGCCGCTTGAAGGAGAATAACTAAAATTAGTACCGCTGCATATTGAAGGAGGTGATAACGTACTGCTTAATGAAGGTGTCGGATTTACTGCAACAACAACATTATAAGGTATAGGATTTGTACACCCGTTAGCAGATACGGTATAAACATACGTAACGTTTACAGATGATGCTGTTGCATTGATCAGCGTTTCATTCGGATTGCCTGAATCGCTGGAAGCGGCATTACTAATACCTGCAATCACAGCTCTTGTCCATGCGAATGATGCGCCAGCTGTATCGCTTGTCGGCGTGTAACTAAAAAGCGTACCGCTGCAAATTGATGATGGTGATAATGTACTGCTTAATGCAATTGCACCGGACTGTGTTATTATAACTGAACTTGTTGTAATACATGAATTCGTATCCCTTACCGTTACAGTATAAGTCCCGACTGATAAACCGCTTCTACCAGCAGTAACAGCCCCTCCGGATGCCCACAAATAAGTATAACCCGGAGTTCCCCCTGATGGACTTGCCGTAACAGCACCGTTACTGCCACCATAACAACTTACATTTGTTTTTCCAGTAAAATTTATTACTAATGCTATGGGTTGAGTTATCATTACAGGAGCTGTTGCTATACATCCTTTTGAGTCATGAACAGTTACTGTATAGGCCCCTGCTGTTAAACCGCCACTGCTTTGGGTAGTTGCTCCGCCAGGTGCCCATAAATAGGTATATGGGGCTGTTCCGCCGACAACCCCAGCTGTTGCAGTTCCATTGGAACCTCCATTACAGCTTACATTTGTAGAGGTTTTGTATACCACAATCACAGCCGGCTGAGTTATAACAACAGACTTTGTTGCAATACATCCTAAGTGATCAGTAACAGTTATCGTATATGAACCGGCTTGTAAATTGTTTCTGTTAAGTGTAGTTACTCCTCCGGGTGCCCATAAGTATGTATAGGGTCCCATTCCTCCCGAAGGGGCTGTTGTAACAATACCATTACTGCCGCCATTACAACTTACATTTGTTTGGCTGGTAATACTTAATGTTAATGGTGGAGGGCTCCCAATGACTGCATAATCAACTGTAGTACAACCTTTTGAATCATTAACAGTTAAGGTATACGTTCCAGTGGCCAAATTGATTATGCCGGATGTAGTTGCTCCTCCGGGTGCCCACAAATAAGTATATGGTGCTGTTCCGCCAGAAGGAGTGGAGGATGCTGTTCCGTCATTGAGATAACTGCATTTTTTAGGTGTTGTTATTAAACCTGTCGAAATTACAGCCGGCTGCGTTATAATAGTATTTCCAACAGCAGTGCATCCTAACGCATCAGTAATTGATACAGAATAAGTACCAGCAGTTAAACCGCTTCTGCTGGCAGTAGTTGCTCCGCCTGGTGCCCATAAGTATGTGTAAGGAGCTGTTCCTCCAGCAGGGCTTGCAGTAATAGTGCCATTACTGCCGCCAAAACAACTTACATTTGTTTGTGTAAGTGATATTACAATTGCTGAAGGTTGAGTAATTGAATAAGTTGACGTTATTTGACAAGTTTTCGAATCCGTAACAGTTATAGTATATGTACCTGCCGGCTGGCTGTTTATTGATGAAGTTGTTTGATTACCGGGTTGCCACAAATAAGTGTAAGTTCCTCTTCCACCAGTTGGGGTTACTGAAATGGAACCATTGTTTCCTCCTGAACATGTTGCATTTATAATTGTAGAAGCAATTACAAGTGGCGGCGGCATTGACTTTAACGTGATTTTTTCAGTCGTACAATGATAAGCGCCTATGCTTGCTGGGTAGCCTGCCATGCAATCCCAGCCCGAAAAAATGATTATGCTGTCAACAGCGCAAGAAGTATAGGTTGCCTTTATCCTGAAAGTTCTTGTTGTGTTTGCATTTACTGTTCCAACTTGGTAAATGCTGCCTACAGGTATTATAGGCAGGTTGGTTCCCAAATCTACCACCTGGCTTATTGATATTCCCGAAATTGCAGGGCCGCTTAACCAGGTATTTAATGCATTGGAAGTGTTAGAAGTATTGGATAAATTAACATCCCAACTTATCGTATCGGTAAGAGCAATAATAGAAGGCAACGTTGACTGAATAGATAAATTAGGGGCTTGGTAAATGATAGAATCCTGAACTACCGATAAAAAAGTTGGATAACTTCCTGTTCCGCTTATATTTTGAGTCCCCGCAAAAGTCCAGTCATTTTCAATTGCTTGGTTAATTGCAGGTGTCACCTTGCAGGAAGGCTGAATGACTAATTGTAATGTTCCGGCAAATCCATCGTTACCCAAAGGAATTGTGCCTCCATAGCTCTGAAAATATTGTTCTACCAGAAAAACTAGGGTATCTGAATTAGGATTTACAGGTGTTATTGTAATCCAGGGAGATACGATTATAACATTAGTGCCGGCGGTTCTGGAGTTATTAAAGCGCGCGGAAACAAAAGTATAGCCAGCCGGAACGACAGAAGTTAATATTTTAATATGCGCCCAGTTTCTATATTCATAAGGGAATAAATTTCCTCCGGCATAGTTATTATCACCAGGACCAATACTCAGGTAATAATTTTGGCTGAGGGTAACGTTATTACAGGACTCTACAGAGTAATTATCAGGACCAAAATTGTTAAAAAAATATCCTATTATTGAACAATTGCCATTGAAAGTTCCGCATTGAAATTTGTTGGCGGGCAAACTGGGATTGGCTATATCGCTGAGGTATAATTCATTTGTGGAATAACAATTTAATGGAGTTGCATTTCCAATATTTGAAGTAACTTTATAACGTGGCTTAAACACTATTGAGTCATTATCCAAATAAGTAAATCCTCCAGGAAGACAAGAGCCAAGTTGTGCGACACTTAAATTATATTGAAAAGTCCTAGTGTTTCCGCTGTTAGTTATAGTGGGTGAAAAATTAGAGCAGGTTGCAATTAAAAGTCCTGATCGGTATATAGTCAGTGATGCATCCAAAAAACTTAATAGGTTACCATTTGAAATAGAAGAAGAAGCGTAACAATAAATCCAGGAAGGATGGCCAAAATTTGTTTTAACATTCCCGATAAAGCCCGTTGTCAGGGTGTCTCCAAACATTGCTATGTCTGTTTTTATTTTTGTAAAATCTAAACTCCCTGCCCCATCCGGTATTCCGTTTCCTCCTCCAGGCTCATTGTCAGGCAACCCATAGCTGGTACGCTTCATTTCAAAATTGCTAAAAAGCATGCCCGCAGGGCATGGTGTTGGGCAAATAACGTTAAATGGTATGCTTTGGCAGGAAACACCAATTTGACAGCCACAAGTATTATCCGGAATATAAAAGGATTTGACGCTTACAGCTGTTAAACTGTCTATTCCGTTGCAAAGCCCGCAATTTAAGGCGAGGTCAATCTTTAATTCAGCCTGATTGAGAGTAAAAGGAGGCGATCCATTAAAAATGGCGGTTACAGTATTACCTGAAGAAGTTACCAAAGAAGGATTCCAAATACTAACACCGTTAGAACTTAAAATTTTTATATTTGAATAAGATAAACAAGGAAGGGGCGGCATAGTAAATTCAAATTTCCAATTGGCTCCAGGCCCAACTGGAAAGGTATTGGTATAATTTGAAAACAAAAAGTCAAAGGTTCCTGTTTGCGCATTGCTTAAAGTAGAAGGCGAACCATTAGGTATTAAATTTCCATAAATTTGTGAATAAACTCTTCCTCAATTTTCTATGATATTGTAATTACTTTGACAGACGTTCTGATAGCTGCCCTTGTATCGCCATCCGTTTATATAGTTTTGACCAGTGCCATCACAAGCATTGTAGCAGCAACTGTAGGTATTCCATTTCACAAAAACGGTGTCTCCATTATTAATAGAAGGGATAGTTAGCAATACCCTGCCCTTAGGACCAGTCATACATGCAAGAGCGGCAGTAGTAAAAGTAGTTGTAGGAGTAATGGGAATAGGGGCTGATGCTATGCCGACTTGTATTGTGAAGCTGGCTGGGTCTATATTTGAACCAACAGTCGCATTATAACCTGAGCCTGTTGCCTGAAAAATATCCAATTGAACATTTACTGCCTGCCCTAAACCAGAATTAATTATGCGTAGCTGCTGCGGGCTTGCTTGAGTCAGACAGGAATTCATAGAAGGGGTTGGCGTAATCACTAAATTCGGAATCAAATTAGGGAAAACAATATTGGCTGAAGAAACAGATGACTGGCAGTGCTGTGAATTACAGCCCCAGTATGCTTCAAAGGCCGATGAAACCGAAATACAACTTAGGACATGTACTGTTTCGCAGAGGGTTATACTCTCTCCACTCTCAAATAAATTATTTCCGTTTCCAATACTTGCAAAATCTGCCCCATTCAACACGATTGTTTCAGTTGTCCCGGAATTGGTCAATGTTCCTTTGCTCACGGCTGTAATTTGTATTCCAGATCCATGAACATCGGTTAATGTAAACTGGCTGAGTTCTCCAGAGCCTCCGTTTACAATGGTTATACAGCGGGTAAATACATCTCCAATATTTGCAGCGTGAGATTGATTAGTAATTGAAGTAATGGTAAGAATGGGCTGCCGAATAATGTATGAAGCTGTATTCTGTGCGTCATAATTTTTGATATTATTAGCAGTATAATCAACACGTATGTTGTTTTTTTATTGCTCCGCCTCCTGAAATGTATGCCAAAACATCACAGTTGGCAATAGCTGTAAAAGAAATATTTAAGGTTGTTGAAGTAGGAATATTGGGTAACAAAAACACCGGCTTGTTTGGAATACTGATATTTAATTCACTTACCCCTGTTCCGGTAATAGACGCTGCTTGATAAGCAATGCCAGAAGGCATTGTTAGTCTTAAAGTGTCATTAGTAATTATAAAAGGAGAAGGGTTATAGATT
>CAISYK010000743.1 GCA_903889605.1 uncultured Bacteroidota bacterium | reverse complement strand
TTATATTTTTTACCGAAAAAGAATATTTAAGTCCAGACTTTCCTTTGCTATAATTAAAATTCTCATAAACTAGTCCCTTTGTTATTGTCCCATTTCTTGCTTTTTCTGTTTTGGAATTAAGGTAATAAAGGTAGAATAAAACTGTACTTACAACTAAGATGAGTATTATTGAATAAAGAGTTTTATGTTTTTCGTATTGTTCTTTAGTAAGCATATTTCTTCGCAACTTTAATTTATTTCAGTCAGTTTATGGTTTACATCTCAAAGTATATAGTACTTTTTAATAAACTTGCGCACAACAAAAAATATGCGCAAAAAAAAGCGCATATTTAGCCGTTGGGCGTAAGGCAATTAAAAAAAAACGAACAGACGAAAATTTTCCGTTCGACAATTATAATTTCGCCATACTACATTTCGCATTTATTAAATCGCACCTTTCGACTACTCTGTCTGTAAAGCCAGACTTTACGAACATAAAACCGTATACAATAAATGAATAAATAAAAACCAAGACAATGAAAAAACTTATGCTAATTGCACTTCTCGGATGCCTGATAGTTAATTGTTTTTCGCAAGCACCAAACTGGATTTGGGCAAAACAAGAAACCTCAACACTTATTCCATACACAGAAAGCTTTTTTAGCGAATTAGCAATTGATGCTTTAGGTAATATTTATGCCGTTGGGCATAATAATGACACAACAATTTCCTTCGGAATTACCACTCTTACGCATAGAGGAATGTTTTTTGTCAAGTACGATACAAGCGGAAATGTAATTTGGGCAAAAGATGTAAGCGGTAACGGTACATTTAATTATGATGCATTTACAATAACAGTAGATGTATCAGGCAATATTTATATTGCAGGTCGCTTTTCTGGCAATACAGTTACTTTTGGAACAATAACCTTAACACACCAAGGATTGTTTATTGTAAAGTATGATACCAATGGAAATGCTTTGTGGGCAAAAGATGCGTTGGGAAACGCAGATGTTAACTCAATTAAATCTGATGTTAGTGGGAATGTTGTTATTGTCGGAGGTTTCCGTGGAGGCTCTTTAACACTGGGAACAACAACACTAACGAATCTAAATAATTCAAGCTATTTAGACGATATTTTCATCGCTAAATACGATACCACTGGAAACGTAATATGGGCAAAAAGTGCTGGCAGTGCGGATCATGATGTTGCCCAGTCTCTTGCAATTGATATTTCCGGTAATTTATTTATTACCGGTGAATATGGCGGGACTACAATTGCCTTTGATACTATAACACTGACCAATACAAGCTCTTCTTCACCTGGATATGATTTGTTTTTAGCTAAATATAATTCAGCAGGAAATGTTATTTGGGTAAAAACGGCAACTGGTAGCAGAAGTGACCAAGGACAAACCGTTACTGTTGATGCAAATAATAATGCAGTAGTGGCAGGAATTTTTTCCAGTCCTTCCATTACTTTTGGCAATATAACTTTAACTAAAGACACTACGTATTTCTATTCGGAAGCAATGTTTGTTGTGAAATACAATACAAATGGTAATATTATTTGGGCAAAGAACACTTTAGGAAAGTGGAATGATCTAGTGTCTTCAATTACTACGGATGCTACTTCAAACATTTATGTTGCGGGTGGTGTGTCTAATGACACTATTACTTTTAGCCAATCCGTTAAAGCATATGGCGGGTTATTCCTTGCAAAATATGATGCTAATGGAACTCCACTTTGGGCTGAAGGTATAGGGAAAGGGTTGAATACTATTCGTTCTGTAGCCTTGGATGCATCAAACCATATTTATGTTGCAGGTGGATTTTGGACTGATACATTAATCTTTGGTTCAACAATCTTATTAGATCCAAATGGAATTGTTGGCGGTCCTGAAAAAGTCTTTATTGCAAAATCAAATAAATTAATTTCCATTACAACAAATTTAAACAAAACCGACAATCAACCTCTTGCAATTACTATTTCACCAAATCCCTTTTCTTCACAGACAAATTTGCATACAAACAAAGTTTTCAAAAATGCAACCTTGACGGTTTACAATTTATGCGGACAACAAGTAAAACAAATAAAAAATATTTTCGAACAGACTATAACCTTGAACCGAGACAATTTATCAAGCGGACTATACTTCCTTCGCTTGACAGAGAACAATAAAACTTTAGCAGTAGACAAATTAGTAATCACCGATAAATTAGGACTGTAGTGTGTTTCGACCGATATAAATATAACTCGAAAGAAAATTTGCCCATACGCCCAACATCGGCTAAGCTCTACAGCCGTTCATAGTCAGCCAGAGCATTTGAGTCCGCATTGAAAATAGGTCGTGGCAAAAACCTTTCACAGCGGTATAAATTTATTTTTTATTTGGTTTTAGCCACTGGTAATTTTATAATTTTGTTTACGAAGTCGGCTGCAGCGCCAAGCCTGCCGTTGGGCGTAAGCTTAAGTGCGATACGAAGTCGTTCGAGTAACTGTTAGACAATCTCTTATATATCTGGGAAGACAATAAGAGGACTTGATTTAACCCCTTGTTCCATCAGGGGTAACCTATCGGCACATGCGTCAGGGGCAACCTTGGGGTGTG
>CAISYK010000742.1 GCA_903889605.1 uncultured Bacteroidota bacterium | reverse complement strand
GAATATTTCCAGCTGAAAATAAATTATTTAATGGAACCATTTTATGATTCCATTTTTCTCAATAAAAAAGATCTTCTTTTAAGTGTCAAATTACCACAATGCGTTTTACACAAAAGTCGATTATATAATTTCGTAATAGCATGTTCGCCATAAATAGCGATTGTAATTTTCAGTTTTGTGTATGTTTTGTTGCCAATCATTTTGGAAAAGGTCGCTACCGTTTCTCAATTTTTCTGGAATAAATTTTATCTCCGTTATAGACATTTACTAAATATATTCCTGATGGTGCATCCGAAAGGTCTATTTCATTTGAAGTCTGCTGTTTTAATTCCGACAAATAAATCTGTTCGCCAAGTATATTAAAAATTGTTACTTCAAATTTATTATTTGCAACCCTTGAACTACTTAATTCAATTGCAAATTTACCATTGGATGGGTTAGGAGAAATTATAATTGACAATGCGTCTGCTAATTCATTTATCCCGGTGGTCTGAGAAGCCGTGTTTGATTTCGAAGCGCTGCGGGTGTTACCTTGCCTTGTGGAAACGCAGGGTGTGGGGTTTTTCGCCTCTACTATGTAACGGGCATTAGGAAGAATATCTGTGCTTGTAAAGGTTGTTGTGCCGTAGCTCACAGAGTCAATCGCCTGCCAGTTACCATTTCCTGAATCATCACGCAGGATGCGGTATTGCGAAAACGTAAATCCTACATAATCATTCCAGCTCAGATTTACTCCCTGAGGGATTGCAGCACTTATTTGGAGATGAACAGTACGATGGTCTGAACTTAGCAAACTTTCGTTGCCGCAGGTATCCAGCACCGACAATTCATATTTGTATGAGGTGGTATTGGGATTGATTCCAATGGAATTGTCAGTAAATTCGCTTACGGCATTGTAAGCCACACTTCCTACTAAGGTATAAACACTTGCGACTTCCCGATAAATTCTAAAACTATCAATAGGCGCATTAGCAGGCTTTTCCCAAACAATTACATTTTTTGTAGAACTGCTGTCAACGGTAACCATGCAGATTGGAATTACACTTGGCGCAATGGAGCTAAAGATGATAGCTGTATCAGAAATAACACAGCCGTCAATATCCGCTGCAGTGATAGAATAAGTTCCGCTTCCAATGCCTGAAAGATTTTGAGCAATGCTGTTATTTGACCAAATAAATGAATATGGGGCAGTGCCCCCATTTGGAGTTATGTTTATGCTTCCATCATTATTGTAACAGGAAGCATTAGTAGTCGATGTAACGAGCGAGATTATAGGAAATTGCGTAACAAGAGTTACTGAATCTGAAATAAAACACCCATTATCATCTGTAACTGTAATTGAATAAGTTCCGGCTAAAAGTCCTGTTATTGCATTGGCAGTATTGCTACTGCTTGTTGACCAAAGATAAGAGAAAGTATCAGTGCCGCCGCTTGCTGTGACGCTCGCGCTTCCATTATTGTTTGTGCAGATAGGGTTAATAATTGTTGGTACTAGTGATAATGCATCTGGCTGATTTATAATAATGATTTTAGTTACAGAACAATTATAACTCGGTTCGGTAGCTGTCACAGTATAAGTACCTGCTTTTAGACCAATAGCCGTTGCGGTTGTTTGTCCATTACTCCATAGATAAGTATAGGTAGGAGTGCCGCCTAACGCAGTTATAGTTGAGGCAGCAGTTGAATCGCCATAACAAAGGATTTGCTGACCTTGTGAAATTGCGGCAGAAAAAGGTGTCCCATTTTGATATTCATAAGCACCCATATCAATTTTACACACCGTTACGCGCGGATTTCCTGCTTTATCTGTTGCCGGGTAAGTACCGCTTAGATCTCCGGTATTGATGCAAGGTGAGTTACTTTGTAATGACCAATCAGCAGTAACTCCATTAAAGCCAGTGCCACTGCCACCTGATGGTGAAACAAATTT
>CAISYK010000741.1 GCA_903889605.1 uncultured Bacteroidota bacterium | reverse complement strand
CTTAAAAGGCGTGGCTATTATTTCACACAATTTAATAATTTGCATGGATTGTTGCCACGGTCTTCAGACCGTGGTAGTATAATAAGCAATTTTATTGGGCTTTAGCCAAAAGAGTTTCGCATTATTAATCGAACTCAGGTTATCCATAAAACCGGCGACCTTGCTGAAAATAAGTCAATAATTTAATCATATACCTATGATTTTATTGTGCTTTAGCCCAAAATAATTATCGAACTCAGGTTATTGCGCTTTTATGCATCTAAAAACAATAATAAATTTGAAATACCATGTTTTAGGTATTGGTTTCATTTCAGAATGGATGAAGAAAGCCGTATCTTTGTGTAGTTATGAAAACAAAGTGTAAAAATTTAGCTCAGCTGAAAATAGGCCAAAGCGCAGTTATTGATTCCTTTACTGATAAACATATTGCACTTAAACTACTTGAAATGGGCTGCACTCCTGGTGAAGTAGTAAAATTAGACCATATCGCCCCGATGGGAGACCCTATTGCTATAAGCGTTTCTGGTTATCTACTTAGTCTGCGCAAAGCAGAAGCCTCTACAGTGCTGATATCATTATTATCAACTGTCAACTAAATATTTTCGGCTGGTGGAAGAGAATCATTCATTTGTAAATTTTTCTGAAAAAACTAACCTAAAGATTGCCTTGGTTGGAAATCCCAACAGCGGCAAATCTACTTTATTCAATGCGCTTACCGGCTTAAACCAAAAAACCGGCAATTTCCCCGGGGTTACCGTTGATAAAAAATCGGGAACCGCAAAACTTAACAGCTATGTAACAGCCGAATTCATTGACTTACCAGGAACATACAGCCTGTACCCAAAATCCCTTGACGAACATGTTGCTTTTGAAGTTTTATGCAACCCTAATAATGAAGACCATCCTGATGTTACCATTATAGTTGCCGATGCTAGTAATCTGAAACGTAATTTATTCCTTGTATCGCAGATCATTGATTTGAAAATGCCTGTGATACTTGTATTAAATATGATGGATCTGGTGGAGAAAGAAGGTGATATAATAGATATCGTAAGACTTTCGGAGAAATTGGGAGTAAAAACTGTTGGAGTAAGCGCCCGAAGCAAAGAAGGGATAGAAGCCTTGAAACAGGCATTGCTGCAGCCATTACCAGTTCCACAGTATGATTTTATAAATGTCAAAAAACTGGCATCTGAGCTTATTGAAAAAATTGCGGCCATTGTGCCTGTGAAAAGCGATTTTGCGGCATTCCAAATTATTAATAACTTTTCTAATATAAATTACTTCGATAAAAAATCAGGTGCTGAAGAAAAAATATCCTCTGCTATAGATTCTTCAGCAATTGACCGAGACAAGCTGCAATCACAGGAAACAGTTGAAAGATATAAAATAATAAACCGCATTGCTGAGGAATGCATTACGCGCAAAACAGAAGTAAAAACTGAATCTTTCAGCCATAAACTCGACAGTATTTTAACGCATCGGATTTGGGGGTATACAATTTTTTTGCTTATTCTTTTTTCTCTTTTTCAAACCATCTTTTTCCTGGCCGCATATCCAATGAAATGGATTGAAACTTTATTTGTTTATTTTTCTAATATTACGGCACAAACGCTTCCGCAGGGCGAACTTACCAATTTATTAGTAAACGGAATATTACCAGGATTGGGCGGTATATTTATGTTTGTTCCCCAAATTGCATTGTTATTCGCATTTATTGCAATATTGGAAGATACTGGATATATGGCCAGAGTAAGTTTTATTATGGATAAACTCATGCGTAAATTCGGACTGAACGGCCGTTCTGTAATTCCATTAGTTAGCGGTGCTGCGTGCGCTATTCCGGCAATTATGACTACCCGCACCATCAGCAGCTGGAAGGAGAGAATAATTACAATAATGATAACTCCGCTTATCAGTTGTTCGGCGAGATTACCTGTTTATACAATGCTTATTTCATTAGTTGTTCCGGCGGACAAAAGTTTCGGCATTTTTAATTACCAGGGTCTTATTCTGATGAGTCTTTACCTTTTGGGTTTTATTGCTGCAATGACGGCGGCTTTTGTTATGAAGTGGGTTTTAAAAGCCCGCGAAAAAAGTTATTTTATTATGGAGATGCCTGTATACCGAAGCCCTCAATGGCATACAGTTGGGCTGACTATTTTTGACAGAGTAAAAACATTTTTACTTGATGCCGGTCTGATTATCCTTGCAATTTCTGTTATAATTTGGTTTTTATCATCTCACGCTCCAGGCAGCCGATTAGAAATAATTGAAAAAAAATACGAAAGCCCTGAAATGGTGAAAACATATAGTAAAGACGAACGGCAGTCAAAAGTTTCATCTGAAAAACTGGAAGCATCATACGCAGGAATATTAGGTAAATCAATAGAGCCGGCGATTGCCCCATTAGGCTTCGACTGGAAAATCGGCATTGCATTGGTTACTTCTTTCGCAGCAAGGGAAGTATTTGTAGGAACAATGGCAACTATTTATAGTGAAGGAAATTCAGATAATACAAAAACCCTGCGTGAAAAGATGGCCTCGGAAGTAAACCCCGCAACAAGATTGCCTCAGTTTACTACTGCTGTAGGTTTTTCGCTTTTGATATTTTATGCTTTTGCGATGCAGTGCATGAGCACACTCGCGGTAGTTTACAGGGAAACAAAACACTGGAAATGGCCTGTAATTCAATTTGGTTATATGAGTATTTTGGCATATTGTTCCAGCTGGATTGTTTATCATATTTTAAAATAGTCATTGGTTCATTAGGCATTGGTTTATTAGTCATTGGTTCATTAGTCATTGGTTCATTAGTCTGGGTATATATATGCAATTGTTATCAGCTGACAAACTATATCAAAAGACTAACAACAAGCAAAAAAACTAATAACTGGCAACAATCACCTTACCCCTGCCGATAAACACCCTATAAATATTGAACTTATGACTAACCCTTACCGCAAAGCAAAAAAACACCCAATAACTAATGAACTAATGACTAATGAACCAATGACAAATGAACTAATGACCAATTCCTAATGACCCAACTCGACCGCAACCAGTCCATTCTGAGTAAATACATTCCTGAAAAGGCTGTACCTACTATTTCGGAATGGGTGATTAAATTTGATTTTAAACTGCGGATAAAAAAAAGCCGAACTTCAAAATATGGTGATTACCGCCCTCCCGTAAATGGAGAAAATCATTTGATTACTATCAATTATGATATGAATAAGTATGCATTTTTAATTACACTTGTTCATGAAATAGCCCATTTATCAAACTACAATAAACACAAAAACAGTGTAAAGCCGCATGGAGAAGAATGGAAACTTCATTTTAAATTACTTATGCAGCAATTTTTAATTCCAGATATATTTCCGGGTGATTTAATAATTGTATTACGTAAATACCTTAACAATCCTGCTGCTTCAAGCTGTTCGGATACTAATTTGCTGAGGGTATTAAAAAATTATGATATACGGCAGGACACGGTATTATTGGAGGAATTGCCGATCGGCACCAAATTTCAGTATAATAAAAACCGCAATTTTATTAAAGGTGAACAAATCCGAAAACGATATAAATGTAAAGAACTCGGCACTAATAGAACATTTTTATTTAACCCGCTTACCGAAGTTTCGGCAATCAACTGATTTGCCTAATTAATTCAATGTCGTTTTTTAAGAATCTTTTCTAACGAAACATCCTCACGCACGGTTCTCGACTCCGCTCGAACTGACTGTGCAGGCAGTCATTTCGAGCGTAGTCGAGAAAGTGTGAGGGCATTTGATTTCCCTAACTAAACGACATTGGATTCTAATTATAAAAAAAACAGACCGGCAACCTCGACAGAAAAACTAACTTTGGTCTGTGAAACTTGACAATTAAATAATGACACTGGACCAATACATTGACAACATAAATAAACGCTACAAACTTGGTAATGCAACCGAGCATACTTTTCGCGGCGACCTGCAGCAGCTTTTAGAAAGTTTAGTGCCTGACATCAGGGCGACCAACGAACCAAAGAGACAATCCTGCGGAGCACCCGACTATATTCTTACAAAAAAAGAAATTCCGGTAGGTTTTATTGAAGCTAAAGATATCGGCGACAAAGACCTTGAAGGAGCTAAGAAAACAGGCAACAAAGAACAGTTCGACCGTTACAAGGCTTCGCTGAACAACTTAATTTTCACCGACTATTTAGACTTTCATTTATACATTGATGGAATTTTTATTACAAAAACTGCAATTGCTGAAATACAAAACGGAACTATCGTTCCGCTGCCTCAGAATTTCAGCAACTTCACTAATTTAATAAAAGACTTCTGCACCCGCATTGGGCAGACAATAAAAAATTCAAAAAAATTGGCTGAAATGATGGCTGGGAAAGCCCGCCTTCTTTCTGATGTTATCGAACAAGCTTTATTGAGTGATGAAACTCATAACGAGGACAGCACACTTAAAGACCAGATGAAGGCCTTTAAGGAAATTCTTATTCACGACATTACACCCAAAGGATTTGCTGATGTGTATGCTCAAACCATTGCTTACGGTATGTTTGCGGCTCGTCTGCATGATGCAACATTACCGACATTCAGCAGACAGGAAGCCGCTGAATTAATTCCAAAATCAAATCCGTTTTTACGAAAACTATTTGGCTACATTGCCGGACCCGACATTGACGACCGTATTAAATGGATTGTAGATAGTTTGGTAGAAATATTTTTGGCTTGTAACGTTGAAGAAATATTAAAAAATTACGGAAAGGCAACAAAAATGGAAGACCCAATCATCCATTTTTACGAAACATTTTTGAGTGAGTACGACCCGAAATTGCGG
>CAISYK010000740.1 GCA_903889605.1 uncultured Bacteroidota bacterium | reverse complement strand
ATAAAAGTTCGAGGATGTATTCATCCTATACAATAATAAGGCTCGAAAGAGCCTTATTATTACTATGCACTGGCTATAGATGCGACCAGGAACAATATTTTGGAAAATTGGGATAGGATTGATGTCAGATTAGCGCGGACAAGCGCTCTAATAAAGCAAATGTGATTATTGTGTTGCTAATCTTTTTATAGTTTCAGCAATTTTTGTCCAATCATCATTAGTTTTGCCATGTGCGGTTGAATGTGGAATTATAAAAAAGTTTGTTTTGCATTGTTTCGCGTAATAAACATCCCCTATTTTTTCAGTTTCGCATCCGATAATCTTTTGCCATTCGTGCTTATAACTCAACGAATACATCACCACAACTTTAGGATTATATTCGTCAATAAGCTTGCGAAAAAGAATTATGCGAGTAGGCATAACTTTTTCAATATACGATTTTCTATTAGCCAAATAATCAATACCGAATTTGTTATAAAACCAATCTGCTTTGCTGGTCGAGCGACATGGTAACGGCATGAATTCGAGACTGCAGTGGTCACTTTTCAGTCGTCCAAATTCTTTTCTTTGATATTTTTTAATTTGATCATTGCTTGTATTTTTAAAACTCAATGAAAGCAAAATAAAAATCAGTTTTCCCCATGTTGGCTGCACATGAGATGTTTCACTGAACCACTTCATGTGATCTTGGACATCCCTCATATCATCTTGCAAATCAATGACCGATTTATCCATTGTTTGCTTTAATCTATCCTCCAAGTCTTCAAGAGAGCCATGAAAACCCTCCTCCATTCCAATGAACCAAGTATTGGAATGTAGATTTCCATATCCCCAGAAACTATGGATCCTATTTTCAATTAAGTTTTGAGTTATCATTGCATTTGATAAGTGAAAACAAATCAGTCCCCTTGTTTATTTTGCAATAATTGAAGAAAAAAATTTTCCCAATTTCAACTCTCAAAATCAATCTCTCTCATTTTAACTTCTTTATCCTCTCTGATCTTTTCATTCCTTGCTGATTGTTTGAAATATTTTATTTCATCATCAATAAATAACACTAATTCACCTGATTTTTTATCTTTTTTGATCTTCTTTTTTATTTCAGATAGTCTTTTTGCTTTTTCAGTCATTGCATCAGAAAAACCATGTTCTCCAGAAACAACACCCGTTGAGTACATCGCACTACTAATTCGATTTAAAAGAATTTTTTTTGCTTTTGATTTAACTTTTTTTGATTCTATTATTTTTTTAGCCACCTCTACACACAACTCCAAATCTGCGCTTCCGGTGGTGCGGAGCATATAAACAACTTTTTCAAAATTATCTTCACTTTCATTTTTCATTAACTCTCCCAAGATCTCTTTATAAATTTCATCCAGTGAATAAAGAAATGATGTTAACTCAAAATATATTGATGATTCATATTTATGGCTCTCAACAAATCTAACAAGCTCAATAATAAAGACATTTTTATTTTCTTTAAACAAAGAAATAAAATTATCCTCCAAATGCATCGGCATGGCATCATAATCATGAAATGTTTTTTTATCGGAAAATTCCAATCTACCCTTAATAACATCCAACGCGAAATCAAAATTAATTTTGCCTATTTCAACAACTAATCCTTGGGTATGATAATCCATCTTTTTGGATATTATCAAACAATCAATAATGTATTTTATATTTTTTTTGTTCCATTCTCTAATCTCTATATCTTTCCAATCTATAAACAGTGCTATCTCTTCTAACTTTCTTTCCATGTTATCCTTGCCTGCTCTTTTTAACTCACTAATCAACAGAGCCTCAAAATCATTCTTTTTAAATTT
>CAISYK010000739.1 GCA_903889605.1 uncultured Bacteroidota bacterium | reverse complement strand
TTTGCTTGAAGAAAAGTTTTTCATTAAACAATAAACAACAATCTGACAATTGATTTTACTATACAACATGAAGGAATTTAAACGCATTTTAATAAAATCAGGAGAAAAGATTTTTTATCAAAAATACGGCAATAATTAAGGGCAACCTTTTAAGATATAACAAATAAATTCAAACAAAAATGAGCAAAGAAACAAAAGAAGCAAAAGGTACAAAAGGTGCTAATCAAGCCAAAGAGATCAACAAAGAAAAATTGAAGGCTTTGCAGCTTACTCTTGACAAATTAGAGAAAACCTATGGTAAAGGATCTATTATGAAAATGGGGGATAAGCCTGCTGAAAATGTGGAAGTAATTCCAACAGGTTCGTTATCATTGGATGTTGCTTTAGGTATTGGCGGTCTGCCAAAAGGAAGAGTAATTGAAATATACGGGCCTGAATCATCCGGTAAAACAACATTAACACTGCACGCTATTGCTGAAGTGCAGAAAGCCGGCGGTATTGCTGCTTTTATTGATGCAGAGCATGCGTTTGATCGTACTTATGCTGAAAAATTAGGCGTGGATACCGAAAATCTTTTAATATCCCAACCGGATAACGGAGAGCAGGCATTGGAGATTACTGAAAATTTAATCCGCTCTGGAGCGATCGACATTATTGTAATTGACTCAGTTGCAGCTTTGGTTCCAAAAAGCGAGATTGAAGGCGAAATGGGTGATTCAAAAATGGGGCTGCATGCAAGATTAATGTCGCAGGCATTGCGTAAGCTAACTGGAACTATCAGTAAAACCGGATGCTGCTGTATTTTTATCAATCAATTGCGTGAGAAAATAGGAGTAATGTTCGGCAATCCGGAAACAACAACCGGCGGTAATGCACTAAAATTCTATGCATCTGTAAGGCTTGATATCCGAAGAATCGGACAGATAAAAGACGGTGATGCTGTAGTAGGCAACCGCACACGTGTTAAGGTTGTTAAAAACAAAGTTGCTCCTCCTTTCCG
Source organism: uncultured Bacteroidota bacterium (assembly GCA_903889605.1). Taxonomy (GTDB): domain Bacteria; phylum Bacteroidota; class Bacteroidia; order 2-12-FULL-35-15; family 2-12-FULL-35-15; genus 2-12-FULL-35-15. Next base: position 1,995 of record CAISYK010000739.1, on the reverse strand, counting down.
TCAGGCAGAATTTGATATTATGTACGGCGAAGGAATCTCTAAAGTAGGTGAAATTGTTGACCTTGGGGTGGAAAACAACATTATTAAAAAAAGCGGTTCATGGTTTAGTTATGGTGAAACAAAATTAGGCCAGGGGCGTGATTCTGTTAAAACACTATTTAACGATAATCCTGATTTAATGGAAGAAATTGAATTGAAAATCAGGGAAGCATTAAGCAGCGGAACAGAAAAAGAAACTGAATTAGCTGCTGTTAAATAAAAAGCAATAAGCCCCTCCAAACCTCCCCAAATGGGAGGAACAGCTTCCTGCTTAGCCTCCGGCTTTTGCAAGAGTGTTGTTTCTCCTCCCGTTTGGGGAGGAGGGGAGGGGCCTTTTAATATCCTTTTGTTAATATGAAAATCAGATCAATTTTATATTTATTAAGTGCTGTAAGTGCCATTTCGATTCTATCCTGCGGAACACATGAAACTGTTACTGAAACAAAAAAAGCGGATTCAGCTTCTCAACCGCATATATCCGGTACCGAAGAGCTGAAACAATTGAATGCCCAATTACTTTCTCAACCAAATAATTCTGATTTATATTACCAGCGCGCCAAGTATTATTATAGTAAGAAAGATTTCGGCGCCGGCTTATCGGATATGATGAGTGCAGTGAAAATTGACAGTACAAAAGCTGAATATTTTTTGACCATTTCAGATATATATTTTGTTGCCAACCAAACGGGAAAAGCAAAAACAGCTCTTGAAAAATGCATCAGCCTTGATGATAAAAATGCCGATGCAATGCTCAAATTGGCAGAGCTGTATTTATATGTTGGTAATTACGAACAATCGATGAAATTCATTAATACGGCATTGAAAATTGATCAGTATAATTCAAAAGCCTATTTCATGAAAGGTATGAATTATAAAGAGATGAAAGATACAGCCAAAGCCATTTCCAGTATGCAGACAGCTGTAGAACAAGATCAGCAGTATTATAACGCTTACATACAATTAGGGATATTATGCGCAGCAAAAAAGAATTCATTAGCTGTACAGTATTACAAGAATGCAATTAGAATACAAGCTAAAAGTAATGAAGCATGGTATAATTTGGGTAAATATTACCAGGACATGAAGGATTGGAACAACGCTTTAGAAACATATACCAGCCTTATACAAATTGACCAGAACAGTAAAAATGCCCATTACAATATGGGCGTGATATATTTAATAAATTTAAAGAAATACGATTCTGCAATTAGCCATTTCGCCGAAGCCATAAAATTAGATTCAAAATATGTGCAGGCCTATTACGGCAGAGGTGTTTGTTATCAAACTAAAGGGGATGTAAAATTGGCTGCAATTGATTTTCAGGCATGTTTAGATATCAATCCTAAGTTTGAACCTGCACATGCTGCTTTGAAAGAAATACGCGGGGGGAAATAATTTTTATCCGGGTACTATTCTCCCCACCATTGTAATGTTTCATTAATTTTTAATACAGTAGGATCATTATTTAGATAAGACGGCAAACTTGCATTTGTCGGCATAAATACAGCCGCTATTTTTCCTTTGCTCTTTACAATTGCATATTGTTCTTCTGTTGGAATAAAGTTATATGCAGTTACTCCAGTATAAAACATGGCTGAAACATCCTGCTGTCCCTTGACATTAAATAACACAGCATTAGCAGGGAGATTTAATTTTTTAAAAACATTTCGATTGTGGGAAAACATAGGCGTCCAGTCGTTTTTTGTTTTCCATGAAGTATGCATCTCCTGCAAAGAATCTATATCAAATCTCACAAAAGCAAGGATTGAAACAGACAAAAATACGATAGTGTTTTTTACGAATGAAGAGTTTATGAAATTGCTTATATATTTAAATAAATTATCTAACAAACAAGCAAAAGCAATAAAAATGGGCAAAGCAACGATGATTGTAAACCCCGACATTTTAGTTACCGCAAAAGAAAAGAAGAGATAAACCGCTATTATCATACCAAGC
>CAISYK010000738.1 GCA_903889605.1 uncultured Bacteroidota bacterium | reverse complement strand
GAGCAACTGGGACAACCGGTGGCATAGGATCAACTGGTTATACAGGAATAAACGGTTCTACAGGTTCTATAGGATTTACTGGCTCTATGGGATCTACTGGAACAACAGGAAGTTTAGGATCGACTGGTTATACTGGAATAAGTGGTTCCGCAGGTTCAATTGGCACAACAGGATCAATAGGAGCAACTGGTAATATTGGAATTACCGGTTTTACAGGAAATATAGGAATTACAGGGTCTACAGGAGCTGATCTTAATACTCATTGGACAACAACAGGTAATTTAGGAACTATTGCAGGTACTAATTTTATCGGTACTAATGATAATGCCGATTTTGTTGTAAAAACAAATACTGCGGAACAAATGAGAGTCACTTCCTCAGGCAATATCGGCATAGGAACTGCCGCTCCCAGCAGTTCAGCAAAAGTTGATATTTCAAGCACATCACAAGGTTTTGCTATGCCCCGTATGACTAGCATACAGCGCAAAGCAATTATAGGTCCTATTGAAGGCTTGCAGGTTTATGATACTGATTTGAAGGGATGTTACATTTATGATGGTTCTAAATGGGACTGCGTAAGCGTCCCTGCAGGCAGTGTAGGATACTTTGCCAATATTTCTGCGCCGAATGGTTATTTGGAATGCAGCGGACAAGCTGTAAACCGAATTACTTATGCCGAACTTTTTGCAGCCATAGGTACACTTTACGGAACAGGTAACGGGAGCACTACTTTTAACCTGCCGGATCTGCGCGGAGAATTTGTCAGGGGGCTTGATGATGGTCGCGGGGTTGACAGCGATATAACACGAACAATTGGAAGTGGACAGCCTGGAACAATTGTTTGGTATGATAGTGGTCCTTTGTGGACAGTATCTGGAATAAATATGACAGGCGGCATAACTGATCCAATTGCTCGTACATATGTTGGTTTAGATAAAACAATAGAAGCAAATTGGTCAAATACTAATATTACGTGGGTAGGCGCCCCTAATTCTGCATTAATATCAACGGGCGGACCAACTACACATTCTGGGGCTTTGGGGGATTTTGGGGTCGTTGGCACAAGTCGTCCAAGAAATATCGCTTTATTACCTTGTATAAAATATTAATTTAAAATTTTTGCCAAATCTTATCACATAAATATATGAAAAATAAAATCTTCATTTGCGTTGTTTTCATTCATTTTATAATTTTAACCGCATTAGTTAGAAATGTCTCTGCTCAAAACAATAATGTCGGCATCGGGACAACCAGTCCTAAACCTTCTGCTTTACTGGATATTGACGCAGGCCCTGCAAATAACAAAGGAGTGCTTATTCCGCGGATGACAGCTGTTCAAAGACTTGCTATCGCTGCTCCTGCAAATAGTTTATTGGTATTTGATACTGATTCTGCTTGTTTCTTTTATTGGAATGCAGTAAGTGTAAGCTGGAAATCATTATGTAATGATGGAACAATGGGAGCAACCGGGACAACGGGCGGCATTGGTTCAACTGGTTATACAGGAATAAACGGTTTTACGGGTTCAATCGGAGCTGCAGGCTCTATTGGGTATACAGGAATAACCGGCAGCATAGGATCGACAGGTATAACAGGAATAAATGGTACTACAGGTTCAATTGGCACAACAGGATCAATAGGGGGAACTGGTAATATTGGAATTACCGGTTTTACAGGAAATATAGGAATTACAGGGTCTACAGGAGCTGATCTTAATACTCATTGGACAATAACAGGAAATGCCGGAACTATTGCAGGTACTAATTTTATCGGCACCAATGATAATGCCGATTTTGTTGTTAAAACAAATACTGCGGAACAAATGAGAGTCACTTCCTCCGGCAATGTCGGCATAGGAACTGCATCTCCAAATAGTTCTGCAAAATTGGATATTTCAAGCACTTCACAGGGTTTTGTTATGCCATGTATGACGACAATACAGCGTTTGGCAATTTCTTCACCTGTTGCCGGATTACAGGTATTTGATACTAGTTTAAAAGGCTATTATTTTTTCAACGGTGTTAATTGGAATTGTGTAACTACTCCTGCTGGAACTGTAGATTATTTTGCAAATGCTGCGGCCCCAATTGGTTATTTGGAATGCAACGGGCAAGCCGTGAGCCGCACTCAATATCCTGAACTATTTACTGCCATCTCTACTTTGTACGGCGCAGGTGATGGCAGCACCACTTTTAATCTTCCTGAATTAAGAGGTGAATTTATAAGAGGTATTGATAATACAAGAGGAGTAGATCCTGCTCGGGTAATCGGCTCCCCGCAGACCGGAAGTTTGGTGGGGGCTGATATTGACGGATTGTCAACCCAAAATATTGGTTCGGTTGTAACTATGAATCCTTATGCCGGCTTCAGCCTGGTAGGCCTTGACAATATTTTTAACCCTTTAGATTATCCCAATACAGGATTGGCAAATGGGAATTTGGCTCAATCAGTTGTAACTCCAGTTTCCAGGCCGGATGTTTTTGGGATTTCACGTCCTCGTAATGTAGCATTACTGCCTTGTATTAAATATTGATTTTTAATTTCATGATATGTTATTTTTTTAACTGAAAAATAAAATCATCAATTCAGCGATTTACAAACTCTGTTTAATACCTTGCAGGATTTGATTAGGATGTCTATCTCAAACAGTAAGGGTATCAGAACTTCAACTCAGGCGCTCTAATCCATAAAAGATATTTATGCAAAACAGCCGCTTTCTCTTTTCAAGAAAGCGGCTGTCCAAAAGTAATTTCTAAAAATATTAATTATTGTAGAATTTCAAAAAAATAAAATTGATGTTAAAATGCAGCAATTTTGTCTGACATATATTGACCGGATTTTAATTTTCCGATAATTTTTGAAAAAGCATCAATTGTATAGTTTACATCTTCAATAGTATGAACTGCAGTTGGTATAACACGTAGAATAATCATACCTTTTGGTACTACAGGATACACAACCATTGAACAGAAAAT
>CAISYK010000737.1 GCA_903889605.1 uncultured Bacteroidota bacterium | reverse complement strand
CATTTGGTTTTTCGGACAAAAGATAGTCGAAAAACCCTCGTTCAAGAACATTCCAGGGAGCTTTATGCTTACTTGGTGGGCTTTATAAGAAATAAAAACTGTTTTCTTTGTCGGATCAATGGTATAGAGGATCACCTGAATATTTTGTGTGATTTACATCCAACAATTGCTTTGGCTGATTATATGAGGGATATTAAAACATCATCTTCAATCTGGTTAAAAGCATCAGGAAAATTTCCTGAATTTAAAGGATGGGCTGATGGATATGCGGCTGTTTATTTTCGCACTGTCTATTTTCCGTGGGCTTACGCCCACGGTTATTGAAAAGAAGCTCTTTCAGAGCATTTGGTTTGGTCTTTTTATTTAAACGCGATTATCTCAGGAATTTATATATACCCAAAACATCAAATAACGAAATGGCCGAAATGATGTCTAAGTCTACCTGTTGGTTACGGTCATTTATAATAATTCCAATTTTCAGATAATTATTGTTAATTTGCAATTCGAACAATGTACAAAGCGATTCTAAAAGGCAGAAGAACTGAATTATCCCCATGAACCCGCTGGGCTAATAGCACCTCAGGATTTACACCGGTGGCGATAAGGTTTATGTTGGTGTTATGGACCATAAAAATAGGCAGACCATTAACTCTAAATATAGAAAAATGAAAAAGGTTTACATTTTTCTGCTTATAGTTCTTTCAACAAGTGCAGCCAATGCTCAAAATTGGCTCCCTCAATCTTCCGGGACATCAAGACGATTAAGCTCGGTGTTTTTTCTAAATGCAGATACAGGCTTTATTGTTGGAGAAGGTGGTACAATCCTGAAAACCATAAATGGAGGAACAAACTGGACTAAGCAAACTGCTCCTACAGATACTTCTTTAAACTCAATTTATTTTGTAAATAAAAATATCGGATATATCGTTGGAGGAAACGGGACAATTCTTAAAACAATTGATGGAGGAGTAACTTGGTTGAATCAAATTTCCGGGACCTCACTTCATCTATTATCAGTTTATTTTACAAATGCTGATACAGGTTATGCAGTTGGGGGAAATGGCAGTAATTCAAATGGTGTTATTCTTCAAACAAAAAATGGAGGAGCAAATTGGACAATTCAATCTTCGGATACATTGCCTGATTTTCGATCGATTTATTTTACAGACGAGAATACTGGTATTATTGTTGGCAGAAGCTTTGGTGAAATTTATAAAACGACAGATGGTGGAGTAAATTGGTCAATCTTCCATTCGCCGACATATTGGCTCTTTTCTGTATGGTTTTCAAATAAAGATACAGGTTATGCAGTTGGAGGATATTACGGTACGAGCGCAATATTGAAAACTACAAACGGTGGTGAACACTGGGACGGTCAGAATTCAGGTGTTTCAACTTTCCTGTCTTCAGTGTATTTTATTGACTCCAATATCGGCTATGTTGTTGGAGAGGCAGGAGTAATTCTCAAAACAATTGACGGAGGATTAAATTGGAAAATTCAAGACT
>CAISYK010000736.1 GCA_903889605.1 uncultured Bacteroidota bacterium | reverse complement strand
TATCAAGTGTTTTAACTTATTCAATAAGAAGTTTTTTATTATAAATCTTTTCTTTTGTACTTACTTCTATGAAATAAATTCCTTTAAGTTTAGACGATATATCTATTTCTGGATTTATGATTTCCGATTCATAAACGACCTCTCCGATTAGGTTATAAATTTTAATTTGTATCGGGTTTAAATTGCCTGTCTCTACCCGAAATTTTCCATTACTTGGGTTTGGAATTATTAAAAATACATTATTTGAAGCTGGGTCATTTATGCCTGTGGCAGTATAAATAAAAGGAACAGAAATAGAAGAACAAGCATTTATTGTCACTGATAAAGTATAATTACCGCTTTGTGCAACAGTATAATTTTGAGATGATGCATTTGTAATAGCGGTACCGTTTAAAAACCATTGATTGCCGATTGTTGAACTTGATGATAATGTTGTTCCGTTAGCAGTAATGATTGGAGTTGCCGGCAACTGATTAACAACAACTGTTGTATCAGAAGAAGAAGCGAAACATCCATCTGTATTGCTGATCGAAACTGAATAATTCCCTGCAGTTGAAACTGTGACGCTTTGTGTTGTTTCGTTGTTACTCCAAAAATATGAATTTGCGTTGCTTGCTGTAAGAACTACTGAATCACCCTGGCAGATAGTTGTTGTTCCGTTTGAAGCAATGGTTGGAGCAGACGAGCAAAGGCATCCATTAACATAAGTAATCCTTGGCGATGTTTGCAGGGAATCATAAAATTGGGTTCTTGCACTTACATTGTTTTTTAAATAAAAATTAAGCCATGGAGTAATAAAATCGCGTGTTAGAGCTTGCTGTTGGAGGCGGGTAATTGAAATTGTTGAACCGGCAGCGTTTTCTCCAAAATCACAAGCCCAATTTGAATTAGCATATAGGCAATGTCCGCCGCCTTTTATCGACATATATACTTTACAGGTAGAAGCTAAAGAATCATAGAGCGGCCAATGATTGGCATGAGCAGGTGTAACAGAATCACCTGTGGCAGAAACAATAAGGGTGGGCGCTGTAACCGAATTTGCGGCGGAATTTGCTGTAGGAGTGGAAGTGGTTATTCCCATCGGAGAAAGACAAATAACAGTATTTATATCGGTATTGTTTTGTGCTCCTAATATGGCCGACCCTCCGCCCATGGAATGACCGATTAGTGCCTTTTTGTTATCGATTTTTCCTAAAAACAAGGAAGTGGAATTGTTAGTAGTGTTTAAAGTATAAAACTTTGTACACATAAAAGATAAATCTTTACCAAAGTCTAAGTGGTCTGTTGATGTACCAGCATTGGTGGTAACGAAAATTACTATATAACCTTTAGATACCAATGTGTCAGAGAGATCGAAATATGCATTTTCACCCATCATAAAACCATGGCCAAAAACGATATATGGAAATATCCCATTGGATGCTGCCGCATTATTGCCTGGGCTTATAGCCGGATAATAAATTTCAGTACTTACGCTTTGGTTACTTCGTGCTGGGTCGGTAAATGTGATACTTGTATGACCAATATTATACACCTGAGCACTCAGTCTGAATGTGCAAAACATGACTGCTGCAATAAAGTAAATTTTTTTCATTTGTAATTGATTTTAATTTTGCTACTCGTATGGCTTTTCGCTGCCGCCTCGTTTTTATTGTGCGTAATAAATACGATGCAAAAAAAGACTATTCAATAAGCAAAAACAATAACATTTGTTTAGAAATTAATCGAAGCTAATTGGAGTAATGTTTAAATACGATGTGATATGGTGCTGTGTAACCCACTCCAGAATAAGTGTAACTCCCTTATTAATTTCCCTGTATCTCTCAAGCGGGCTTTGAGCAAATAGATGAATTTTAAGTTGTTGTGGTGCTGCTGTGATGGAAATTAGCAGCAAAAACATTGTCAGGTTAATCAATAAGCAAAAGCAATAACATTTGTTTAAAAATTATTTCCGCTTGTGTTTTAAGCGACTCAAATGAATTGGAGTAATGTTCAAATACGAGGCGATATTATACTGCGAAACTCTTTGCAGAATATCAGGATACTTTTTATTCATTTCCCGATATCTCTCAAGCGGAGTTTGAATATATAAAGATTGAATTTTGCGGCTAAAGATTATAAAATGTTTTTCAACAAGAATTCGTCCGAGCTTTTCTCCATAACGTAAGTTTTTATAACCATCAAATATCATGAAATGAGACCAAATTATAACCTGTGTATCTTCCAGAGCTTGAATATAAAATTTCGAAGGAGTCTGGTTTAAAAAACTTTCGTAATCGGCAGCAATACTGTTTTCCGCTGCAAAATAAAAAGTGGATTCCTTTCCATTATTATCTGTAAAACACATTTGTAATAATCCGTTATTGACAAAAAAAACATTTTTGCAAATTGTATCTGCAGGAAG
>CAISYK010000735.1 GCA_903889605.1 uncultured Bacteroidota bacterium | reverse complement strand
GTCGCTTTCTGCCTCACCCCGTCCTTTCGGACACCCCTCTCCATTTGGAGAGGGGAAGGGGGTGAGGCAGAAAGCGCCCAGGCTTGGAGTTTATCATGAACCCTTTGGCTATGCTCAGGACAGGCTCCGTCGAATGGCTTCAAACTTCTGCAATGGCATCCTGCAGAACAAAATATATTCTATTGCGTAATCCGGGCTTGGTTGATGCAACCTCTTTTCCTTTTATTAAGTCTTATATTTGCACATCAAAAACAATTATCTTTTTAATAAAAGTAATGAGCAAAGCATGAAAAAGTTTTTATTAATTATTTTCGCGTTTCTCAGCTGTCAATGCTTTAGTCAAGGCAATGTTATTTCTATAACCAGTAATGCCCCTGCTCAGTTTGCAGTTTGCGGACCAGCAAAGGTTTTTACGATAAGCATTTATAATCCCTCCCCTTATTTACTAACCAACGATACCTTAAAACTAAATATGCCTGTTGGCATAGTATATCAAATAGGATCAATTACAGGCGCTAACGAGTTATTTACAAATGTCCCTAACCAGCCTGTTTTTTTATTGGCAAACATTCCTACTTTATCAACCTTGAATATAACTTTTTCTGCAGCAGCAAGCTGCGGACTTATTCAATATATAAGCGGAGGAGGAGTAATTGAAAATTTTATACGTGTTGATTATACTGCAAATAATATCCATAATTACGATACCTATACATCTCCTTATACTGTTAGACAGCCAAGTTTATCGATTACTTCTGTTACTAATCAATCATTTTCTGGAAGTTTAGGTGCAGTATTTTCGCGGTGCATTACAATTACTAATAGCGGGAGTGGTGAATTAAGCCAGTTTACGTTTACTGATATCCACGGAAGCGGAATACAAATTAATACGATTAATAACGGTGTTTGGGTAAATTCAGGAAATACAGAAACTGTGAATTTTAATGCTGGGAATTTTAATTCTATTGGGAACAATAATGGTTTATTTGAACAGGGCGAATCTATTACTCTTTGTGAAACGGTTACGGTATCTAATTGTTCAGCTGTTTCATCAGATTTCACTGCAGGCTGGGGATGCAGCGGACAGATTTGCCAATCCGCCATTTCGAGCGCTAATGTTGTGTTTCCTAACTTAATACCCAATCTGCAGATAACACCAATAAATATTCCAATGAATGATTGCTTAGGTGCCGGCAACCCCAGCCTGCAGCAATTAAAAATAGTCAATATTGGTTTGGGACAGGCTACTAACATTCAATTAGATATCTATCAATCTAATGGTATGGGCTACAATAGTTATTTTGGATCAAACATATATGAGAACAGTTTTACAATTCAAATTGGTTCTTCTGCACCTGCAGCTATTGCACCTGACAGTTCCCAAAATACCGATCAGATGAACTGTATGTCCGCAAATGCAAAAGGGAGGGTATTTATAACTATACCTTCTATTAACTCAGGAGAAACTGTTTATGTTAGATTTAATACTTACAGCTGCTGCTACAACTCATGCACCCAAATCGGCCAAAGTTATTTCAATGGCTGGGCATTTAAAGGCAGTTATAGTAATGTCTGCCAAAGCCCTTATCTTATCTATGAAACATGGGGAAGGATCTATTCGCAGTTGTTTGCATCATTGGCGAATAGTAATAGTTCTCCTTCTTATTTGGATTCAGGACAAACCGGTACTTTTAATTTTTTATTCAGCAGTTATATATTTCAACAGCCTTATCCTGGAAATTCAACCGCACATTGGAAATTATTATTTACTTTCCCTGCTCCATGTTTAGGTTATTCCGGAAATTTAAATATTATCAGCCCAGGAGGCACCCCATGGAATCCCTCATCAGTAAGTGTTTCCGGCAATACAGCAACAGCCATTTTTAACGGACAGCCGCCTTTTAGTCTTGACCAGGCAGTGGTGAATATTGATCTGGGAGTAAATTGTGTAGGCTGTTCAGGCGATCCTGGTAATGTTGAAATAAAAGCAATTTATGTTCCAAGCACCTCCTGCAGCTGTGAAGTGGTTGCTGCATGCCAAAGCACATCTGTCACAGTTCTTTGTTCAGCCCCAGCCTGCCGTGACAGCATTTTATACTGCCCAAACGCCTTTATTTACGACACCTTATTCTGCGACCAAAACGGCATCCACGACACGCTAATATATTTGTATTGTCACGATTCAGTAATAATCAGAAACTGCGACAACCCGCTCGACCAATTCCACCCGCCGGTATGCCCCGACCTCTGCAGGGGCATTACATCCTTCTATGATTTAAAACGAACCAGCTATGGCCTGCCGGATAATGAACCGGGAGGAGGAAATGGATTGCCTGATCCGGGAGGAAGTTTAAATTTTGCAGAAATAAATACTAATAGAGCCATGTTTGGCGATACCATAACTGCCGGTTATTATGGGGTAATCTGTACAAACCCTGCACATCCTTTCTGGCAATACCTTTATGCCTCTTCTTCCTTCACCAATGGTAATTTGCTGAGTTTTCAGGATGCTGAATTATATATTTATCGGGGCGGGACACTTTTGGCGGTCTGCAGCAATTTCAGCCCTACGATATATACAACAGGCACAACAAGGAGTTTTAAATATAACCTAAGTGCGGCCGGATTAATTTCGTCTGGATGCCTGCCGAATGGATTTACTTATTTAAATAATGATTTTGTATTATTTAAACCCCGCTATAAAGTTACTGTCAATACTTTGGGCCCAATTTTTAATTGTAAAGCCAATGACACAATTTATTTAAGCGATATACCAAATCCAATTTCAACTATAAATAAATTTTATGATCCAAGTTCTATCAATAATCAGCTGCATCAATGTTTTATAATTGGGTATCGTTTTATTTCAAATGATGAAAGTTATTATAATGCAAGATCATGTGATAATTTTACTGCCGTTCAAAATTACGGCTTGAGTATTGGCCCATGCTGCAATAATTACAATGGAGGAAATTTATTTCCATTTGAATACCGAAACTGGGCTCATATTAAAATCTTAAAAGCCATAGTTCCGCCGGGCTACAGTTTTGTTTCTGCCCAGTTTTTTGAAAAAAGAACCGCTGGGACAGGCGTTTCTGTTACAAGTCCTTCTATTACTTTAATTCCGGCAAATCCTAATTCCGATACTCTTTTGTTTCCTGTTGAACAATATTTCCAAGGTTATGGAGGAACAATTCCTTTGGGTGATGATGGATTCTTTGGGACTTTAAATGTAACCCTGATGCCTTCATGTAAAGTAACACCAGTACTTTCGCAGGGAATAAAAGATGACTGGACATTTGCGCCAACAGGTTATCTTACTGGTTCGGGAAGTTACCCGGCATTTATATCTGTTACCCAGGATTATGTTATCTACGAAGCTCCGGCATTGCTGCTTCAGGCTATATTGCCGTCGGTAAGCGTTCCTGACAGTACTGCAGTTTGGGATGTGAATATTTCAAATACTTCTAATGTTTCAAACGGTATGAACACTTGGCTGACGGCTCCTTCAATTTCGGGAGTTTCGGTAATTCAAGTTTTAGATTTGGATAATAATGTTATTGTTCCGCCAACCGGCGGTTTTTACCAGCTTGGAGTGGTAAACGCTGCTTCTATACGTAATTTCAGGATAAAAGCTTTTTTCACTTCATGCAGCCAGGACAGCATTATTCTTTATTCAGGATGGAATTGTGCCGGTTACCCTGATAGTCTGGCTTCTTATCCATGCACACCGCAGAAAATAACTTTAAAGGAAATACCTCTTTTGCCTGTTTTGGATTTAACTGTTGCCTCACCTCCGGGTTCAGTTGATTTATGCGACACAACCACATTTATTGTTGAAGGGCTTAATTTTCAATTAGGGACATTATATAATGTTATGTTATCAACAGCATTGCCGTTAGGACTTAATATTGTACCAGGTTCTTGTAAATTAAGCTATCCGAATAATAGTTTGTATAATGCAATCCCTGATCCGGCTTTTGTGAGCGGAACTTTATGGGAATGGAACCTGTCGGCAATAAATAATCTCATCGGCAATAATGGTTTAAGAGGTGTGCTTGACACAAATTTAAATTCGTTTAAAATTATTTTCAAAGCAGTTACTAACTGCAGCTACACTTCAGGAAGTACAATACACTTCAGACTAAGCGGAAATGCAGCATGCGGATTGTATGTAGTAAAGGAAATTTCATCTCTTCAGCTTTTTGTAACTGGAGCTGAATCACCTTATAGTACTGATATTACACTGCAGACTTCATATCTTTCGCCTTGTGCTGCTAATTCTATAATGCATGTAAGCTTTATTAACCACGGTCCGCTTGCTTCAGGAGCCTCAGATTCTATATCAATATTACTTCCATTTGGAGTAAGTTATGTAAATGGTTCATTCAGCGGAATTCACAATGCTCCTGCAAACCCAGTTCCCACGCAGTTTTTGCTTAACGGGCAGACATTTCTGATGTGGAAGATACCGCAGAATCTGCAGCAAGGAGACAGCCTTGTTTTTACTTTTAACTATGCAGGATCAGCGGCAGATCTTTCCTGCGGTATTTCAAATTTTTATGCAAACACATTAAGTTCTGCAGGTGTGGTATGCACGTCCACAGGAAATGCCTGTAATATAAAGGTGTTAACAGGACAGGATACCCTGCCTGTTTTCATATATTTGGCAAACCTGTCATTAAGCAATCCCGGCGGGTACACTATACCTAATCCTCCTGCCGGTGAAACGGCTTCAATTAGTTTTACAATTAATAATACAGGTCAGAATGTTTTTCCGGCTAACAATACTATTGTAAGTTATTATTTTGATTCCGATGCAAACGGATTTTATAATTCAGGCGATGTTTTTATTGTAAACGATACTCAGAATGTTTCAATACCTTCAAATGGTAATTATCCATATTCGGCAAATATAAATATACCAGCGGGAAACGCATGTTCCGTAATTGCTTTGCTGGATACTGCAGTAACGCATTGTTCATGTACCCCCAGCCAATTAGTTATCAATCTGCCAATGAAAAATATTGGTATTGATACTATTTTATGTTCTGGAGATTCAATTTCATTGGGGTTTCCGCCAATTAACAGTTATACTTATTCCTGGTCACCTTCAGCAGGTTTAAGTGATCCGGCTTCTTCTTCACCAATATTCACTGGGATAAATACTTCGGCTTTACCGGTTACATATACATTTATTGTTACTGCTGACAGGATCAACTGCGTTTCTAAAGATACTGTCAACGTAACTTTATATCCGAATCCGGCATTTTCAATTACAGGAACTGATACTATATGCTTTGGTGCAAACAACGGAATTGCTGCGGTTATTTCTCTTGTCGGAGGAACAGCGCCATATTCTTTTTTATGGAATACATTACCGGTTCAGATAAACGATACAGCCGTGAATCTTTCAGCAGGGAATTATTCCAATACTGTAACAGATGCGAATGGTTGTTCGGCAATACATACTTTTGATATATATCAGCCAAATACAGGCCTTTCAGCAAGTATTGCGTCCCAAAGCAATATAACGTGTAATACGCTTTGCAACGGCAGCGCCAATGTTACAGCTTCGGGCGGATTAGGAAATTACACTTTTTCATGGAACACGATACCAATACAAACAACCGCCTTAGTGAGCGGACTTTGTGCTGGAAATTATACTGTTACTGTTAGTGATAACAATTCCAGCGGCTGCACCGCAAGCGCCTCTTTAATTATTAATGAACCGCCAATATTAACTGCAGGTGTTTCAGTGTTCAATCCAACCTGTAATGGCGGTAACAATGCCACTGCAACTGTCACTGCAGGCGGCGGCACAGGAAGTTATACTTACTTATGGAGCGATGGACAAACAACTGCAATTGCTGCCGGGTTATCACCGGGAACCTATACTATAACAGTTTCTGATTCGAATCTGTGCACCAAAACTGCAGCCGCTGTAGTAGGTGCCGCTGTGCAGGTTACTGCAGTTCCTGCATCAGCAAATATTTGCGTTGGGCAAAGCACATCAATAAATGCTGTTACAACAGGCGGAGCGCCGAGCTATTCTTTTTTATGGAATACCTCACAAACGACGCAGAGTATAATTGTTTCCCCTACAGCAAACAGCAGTTATACTGTAACTGTAACAGATAATAACGGATGCATTGATTCATCAATAGTTCAAATAAATGTTCATCCAAATCCAATTGTAAATTTTACCGCAAATAATAAAGCAGGATGCGAACCATTATGTCTTTCTTTTCAGGATTCATCTTTTGTTTCAGCAGGCTCCGTAACACAATGGTTATGGGATTTAGGCGACAGCAGCGCTGCCAGTCATTCACAGACATTTGATCATTGCTACACCAATGATTCTGTCTTTTCTCCCGTATCTTATACTGTTACATTAACTGTTACTTCTGATTACGGGTGTACAGCAGCTATTTCTAAAAATAATTATATAACTGTTTATCCAAACCCTAATGCCGTTTTCTCAATTCAACCGCAAACGGCGACTATTGCAGCACCGCTTATCTCAATTACAAATTTGTCTTCAGGCGCTGATTTTTGGAATTGGAATTTTGGAGATTTGGAAACATCTTCAATATTCAGTCCATCGTTCCATACATATAAAGATACCGGCACTTACCATATAACACTTATTGCTACCACGCAATATGGCTGCGCAGATACAGCTTATCAAACTATTGTTATTGAGCCCGACTTTATATTTTATATTCCTAATTCTTTTTCACCAAATGACGATGGGATAAATGATTTCTTTACAGGAAAAGGACTGTTTATTGCTGAATTTGAAATGTCAATATTTGATCGTTGGGGGAACTTTATATTCTTTACTGATAATATTAAAAAGCCTTGGGATGGCAAAGCAAATCATGGTGCGGACGCTGCTCAGGAAGATGTATATGTTTATGTTGTAAAAGTTACTGATTATAAAATGATAAAACACAAATTCAAAGGGATTGTCACATTGGTAAGGTAAAAACGGACTTTTTCGCAGTAATATATACTGCGGCAGCGTGAGCAGCTGCAAATCAAAGCGGGCTAATTTTTTTTTATATCTTCTGCACTGCATCCGCCTATCATAGCGGAATCATAAATTGCATCTCTCGAAGAGTGAAACCAACAAAAAGTTTGAAACCGAAAGACCGCCGATTTTTTGAGAAATGGGAATGCGCAAATAAATTGCATTTGTATATTTGAGAGTTTTAATAATCAAAGTTCGGCAGTTAAATCCTGCAGTAACTTTTTTAATATGTCATACCCAGAGCAATTTTCCCTGCAGGTGTTACTAAATCTGAGGACCAGGCAGGTTCCCAGACTAATTGAATATCAAGCTTTTTATCCGGAAACTTTTCCTGCAGTGCAGCCTGGATATCATTCATTATTATATCTGCCATAGGACAGCCTTTTGTTGATAGAGTGACATCAATTTGTATTCCCTTGTCTTCGCTGTAATCTATTTTATAAACCAGACCCAGATCAACTATATTGATTCCTATTTCTGGATCTAAAACTGTTTTGAGCGTGTCATAAATTTGAATTGTAATTTTGTCTTCTCCGATATAATTTTCCATGATTTTTAGTTTTCTGTTTTGAACGTGTGAAGTACTATTTTTAAAATATTTATGTTGTATAAAACTGCTGCAGCAAGAAGCAGTACCGCTCCAGTTTGTATTATCATAGTTATAGATAATAATATTCCCGCAATCAATACCGGCAGGGCTGTAAGGTACACCGCATATTGCAGGTTCACGAGCTTTTGTGAATAAAGATCCTTTGGAAGCAATGTTTTTTTTCTGCCTGCATATTTGCTGTATTTGTTCACCCATACTATAAACGGCAGAGTTTTGAATGTTTGTCCTAATATCAGTGAACTTATAAATCCTAAGAAAACAGATGTTCCGTAAACGAGATAAACCTGCAGGAGGAATACATCATTAAAAGAGGGGTTAAAACTTATTATTATTCCTATAATGATAGGAATAAAAAGAAACATAAATGCCGTAAAAGAATGTTTTAGTCCTATGTCCAATTGTTTTCTTACTCTTTTTTTATAGGCTTCCCGGAGAAAGGACAAGAAAAGTATTATGCCTGTTGTGATTAGCAGTGCGTATAGCGGTAAAAGAGCCTTTTCCTCACGAATGTACAGGTCGAGGGAAAGGCCTGTTAATCCAATGTTCACCAGATAATAGGCGCAATTCAGTTTTTTTGTATTCAGGTTGTGCGACAGCAAAAACATGGGAATAAGTTTTGAGCCGACCCCCATTATGAGCATTATGAACCAGCCAGCAATGCCCATGTGGGCATGAATCTTTAGAAACAAAAGATGTGATTTGTTTAAAAATGGATAACTGAAATTAAAAGCCATTAATGTTCCCAGCAATCCTGTTAGCAGCAGCCATAAGGATGAAGTAACGATAAAATCTGTGTCAATCTTCCAATTAGGGGATTTGCGGGCTGTAAAAATGATATTTATAAAGAACATTATAAATGATGTCAGGAGCAAAATGGAAGCAATTTGAATTGGAATGCCGACATAAAAATTCCAAAACGACCAGGCAAGACATATAACACCTGCGGTAAAGGCGAGAAATGTTATTTTGGCCAGATTTTCACTGTAAAGAGGCGTTTCCAGTAAAACCGGGAGTAATTGATACAGGGCTCCTAAGATTATCATTGTTCCCCAGCCTAATGCTGCAAGATGAGTAATTGCCAATAATTTAGGATGAAAATAATGTCCTATAAATGCATCGGATGAAAGCAGTATTAAAAAACAAAGCACAATAAAGAAAACAGCACCGCTGATATAATGGGGGATCACCACTGATGGTGAGGGGCTTTTTTGTGTTTTAAGACCCAGCATATCATCTGAAAATTAAAAGTTTTACATCATCGTCTGCATCTTCACTTATAAGCCATGAAAAATTATTTTCCTGCAGTTCAGGCAAAAGAAACTGCGGTATTTTTTTATGCTGCACCAAGAGTGCCCAGCCTTTTGGAAGTATATTCAATTCCTGCAGGATTACTGCCATTGGCTGAGGCATTTCAAGATGCCTTACATCAATGGTTTTAGTTTTTTCCGCATAGGTATTCTGCATTATAGAAAGTTCATTAACGACATGATGGGACGGTGGTATGCAGTCTTTCTTATCGAATATTTCGCTGCTGGTATTTTTAAGATATGTGTGGATTTCACCTTTTTTAACCTCTTCTGTAAAAGATTCAAATCCTTTTCTTTTTAAAATATTTATCAGCGGAACCGGCTCGAAAGTATTAATAATGAGGAGGAAATTATCATGCGGCATTGCTGATAACGTATCCATTATTATTTGAAAAGGATCTGTACCTGATGCGAGACCGGCACGCACATCAAGAGTCGTAATTTTGTCTTTATTTATATTCTGCATGAAAGCAGGACGTTCTTTAATATTCATGATATTGTTTTTTATTTGAATAGTATCTGGAGTGACTGTAAATCCAAGCGGGCTGAGCCTTTTAAAAAAATCATCGGCGCTGCAGCCTCCTATTTTGGCGGCATCAGAAATTGTAACTCTTGAAGCAAGCAATTTCCTGAAAACCGGATTGCGTAATTTTTCAAAATGTTTATTTATCGATATAACAGCATCGATGCTGGCTGGATTTGCTTTTATGAGTTCAGAAATTTTTGTATTTGCTGAGATGTTCATTTAAAAATTACTAAAAGATTAAAAGTTCTCCGCACCCTTATTTAAGGGAGGGAGAACTAAAACAAACAAACAAAAGCAAAGGGGGCTTCGCGGACCCAAATTACCCCTTTGGTATTTTAGGAAAGGCCTAACAAATCTTTTTCAAGAGCGACTGCTTTAGGGAAAAGAATATTATTTTCAAGATGAATATGCTGATGAAGATCATCTTCAAATTCCTTAAGTTTAGCATACGCTAAACGGTAAGTTGTGCAGGCATCTTCAGGAGGATTGTATCCATTGGCTAATTTATTGATATTCTCCATTACGTTCCCAACCTCTTCATGCTCCATTTCCATCATTCTGATAGGATTCTGAATTGTTCCGAATCCTGGAGCTCCAACTGCAGTTCCGTTTTTTTTCGCTTCAGCTAACTGTTTAATATATGGGAAAAGCATGCCCTCTTCCTTCATCATATGGCTTTTAAGCTCATTTGCTATGGTCATGAAGTCATTCGCTATTTCAATTGCTTCAGGATGGTTTTCTCCATGGACTTTTGCTACTTTTTGGGTATACTCAATAATTACAGGGATAGACTGTACCACATAATTATGGTGAGTGTTCAGGATGTAATCAGCAAGAAAGCTTAATCCCCAATTATTATAATCCTGCCAGGAGTTTGAAGGGGCTTCTAAAATTGTTTTAAGCTCTTTTTCAATCTGCACGACATCAAGACCTTTTTCCCTGCAAGCTTCAGTTAGTGTCTTTTTTCCGCCGCAGCAAAAGTCTAATCCGAATTTTTTAAACACTTCTGCTTTGCGGAAGTCTGAAGTCACCATTTCGCCTATTGTAGCCTCATTTTCGCCAGCCTTTAATTTACTGATCTGCACTTTCCACCATTTAGGGCCTTCTTCCTGGTACTGCCATGTAAATACATTGCCTCTTTCTGCAAGTAATTGATAATAAAGCGGCTTTGGGTCATGATCATTGTGAATGATAAAAGCTTCGCCTTTTTCAAGCGCATCGAATTTCTGAAAAATAGTGGGATGTTTTAAGCGAGGTTCTATCACAGTTACATCTAGGACATCAATTGTTTCCATACTAAGTTAATTTAGATTAATTATAAATAATGGGGTTAGAATTTCTTTTTTTCTGATACAAAGATAAGGAATAATACAACACAATGTATGATATATGTCATATTAAACTTCGTTCGCATTAAGTTTCATACGGCACCGCCTAGCTACAACATAATTGTTTAAGGAGAGTTTGCAGGATTTGCACACTTGCGATACATGATGATTATCATATCGTTTTGCGTGGCCGAAGATTGTTTTTGTGAGTTTTTGGGGATTTATATTCTACTGGGGATTATTGCGCACTTTGCTGAAATTAAGCAT
>CAISYK010000734.1 GCA_903889605.1 uncultured Bacteroidota bacterium | reverse complement strand
GTATTAGCCTTTATGAGTTACAATCCTTCTATTGGTAGAGTTTTAGAGAAAGGCGGAGTTAAGACATTTCAAAAAATGTGTCTAAAACGAATTCCAGATATAACTCAAATTGGCACAATCGAAGATTATGATAAATGGCACACCTCTTTCATTAATTCCTTTATCCGGTCAATTAAAAGTAATAAAAATAAAAAGATTACTTACGGACAAGCACAAAAAGCAATCAATACCTTTATGAAGGTCTATGTTGATTGGGCAAAATATCCAGATTCTAAAACAGTAAAACGGTTAAGACCTTTTTTACATGTTCCATTAGATAAAATTTTAATGAGCAATATTAAAAAAGAATACTCTAAAAATCCCTTTTATCAAGATAATATAAATCCACTAATGAAAGGTAATAATAATTATAGTTTATCACTAATTAACAGAAGAACTTATTTAGAATGGCAATCTTTTTTTAGGCATCTGTACTGTGAAAAGCCAGTACTATTTGATAATGTATGGGCTATGAATAGAAATAATTAATAGCAACAGCGCATAATAAATAAGGCTTCGTGTGGTACATTCTTCAATACCCAACATGAACCCACGTTGCACGGAATCCTGTTCCGCACACAAAGCCCACCCCATAGTAGAAAGCTCGTCCTGCGCTTTCTTTTGCCCAAAAAACAGTAAGGATTTATTGCACTGTGTCGGCGTCACATCCGGCTGCTCTTCTTCCAATCCGTGCCCCCATTATTGATGCAATCAGCGATAATGCCCATCCCCCGCAATAGAGCATCCAAAGCTCTGTTCTCCAAAATGTGGGTTCAATAAAAGCGGCAATAATGCCAATTGCATTGCAAATCAGCGGAACATACCAGATGCTTTTGGGGTTCCATTTGATTATGTAAAAACACCCAACAGCTATCAGCACATCAAAGATGATATACGGAATAGCACCAGCAATATCCTCATTTATTTTGAAGATATTGCCAACACCTTCGCCAATGCCGAATAATAGCAATGTAGATACTATTACCCAGAGTATGGACAGTATCCAACTCGGAATATCATATAAAAATGACCTTTTCTCAACTGATTTCATTTTGACCGTCTTTTTTGAAAATTGTAGATCACGATAAGTGTCTGAGTATAACAGTTGATGTTCTTTTTGGACTTCAAACAAATTCTGTGGAAACTTAAAGTTACTCAACCAAATATCGTCATATGCCTTTTTCATTTGTCTTGCACAAATACCATAAGGAACCATACCAACACCCGTCCCAAGTCCGCTGATTGTTATAATCTTTATCCTTGGTTCTCTTTTTAATACGGAAAAAATTGCCTTAGACGCCAAATACACATTAACAGAAGCTGTCAGAATTGATGGAACCCTCATTGTTGGCGCTGAAATAAGAAAAGGGATTTCATTATTATCTGTTTCAACCAATTCCGCCTGTCCGACAAGCAATTCACCAAAGTATTTTTCTTGTATTTGTTTTTGTAATTTCTTTT
>CAISYK010000733.1 GCA_903889605.1 uncultured Bacteroidota bacterium | reverse complement strand
TGTTGAGTTTTTTTCACAAAACAACCTTCATGCTTTTTTCTTTTTATTCTACTTCAATGCCCATAAATTTTTATACATATCTTTGTTAATAACGACTCTAAAAAATTACCGAACTATTGATTAGGTAGTATCAACAGTATGGCTGCTTAAATTTTTACCGAACTATTGTCAAATTTATTTATTGTATTCAGATAAACATATTGAGTGATTATTTTTCATTGATAAAAAAAACGCCTCATTCTTTTATAAAGAATAAGGCGGTTTGAAAAAAACATTTAATCCTTATTTCCCGTGACAGGTTTTATATTTCTTACCGCTTCCGCAAGGACAGGCGTCATTTCGTCCGATTTTATGCTCCACTCTTACAGGTTGAGCTTTAGGCTTAGGCTGCTCCTCGTCCGAAGCTTCGTTGCGGCTGGTTTGGGTCTGCTCTTTTCTTGGTGCCTGGACACGAGCCTGCTGCACGGCATTTTGAGTTTCATTAGGTAAATTTGCACGCATCAAAAACGAGACTACATCTTTATTTACATCCGTAACCATGCGTTTAAATAATTCGAAAGATTCAAATTTATAAATCAGTAATGGGTCTTTTTGTTCATAAACAGCATTCTGAACAGATTGTTTCAACTCATCCATTTCACGAAGGTGCTCTTTCCAGGCATCATCAATCATTGAAAGCGATGTTCCTTTTTCTAAACCCAATACTAATTCACGGCCATGAGTTTCGTAAGCTTGTTTCAAATTTACAATTACCTGCAGTGATTTTATTCCGTCAGATAAAGGCGTTACAATGTTTTCGAATGTGTTGGATTTATCTTCATAAACATTCTTTATTATTGGGAAAGCTTTATTTGCTATATATTCGTTCTTATGAACATAATTCGCTTCAGCTGTTTGATACAGTCTTTCAATAATCTCCTGCGCCTTCAAACTTGTAAATTCATTTTGAGTGAAAGGCGGTTCAGTTGCTAATACACGAAGCACTTCAATAGTAAAGTTTTCATAATCTTTTATATCGTGGTATTCATTTACAATAGATTCGCATGTATCATAAACGGAGTTTGCAATATCAATTGCCAAACGTTCACCGAATAATGCGTGACGTCTTTTTTTGTAAATTACTTCACGCTGGGAATTCATTACGTCATCATATTCAATCAAACGCTTACGAGTACCGAAGTTATTTTCTTCTACTTTCTTTTGTGCGCGTTCAATTGATTTTGTTATCATTGAATGCTGAATTACTTCACCTTCCTCAATCCCCATTCTGTCCATCAATTTAGCTATACGCTCAGAGCCGAACAAACGCATTAAATCATCTTCAAGCGAAGAGAAAAATTGCGATGACCCCGGGTCTCCCTGACGGCCGGCACGTCCGCGCAGCTGACGGTCAACGCGCCTTGACTCGTGGCGTTCTGTACCAATGATAGCTAAACCTCCCACTTCTTTAACGCCTGGGCCAAGTTTAATATCAGTACCGCGGCCAGCCATATTTGTTGCAATAGTTACAGTACCTGCTAAACCCGCTTCCTGAATAATTTCAGCTTCCCTTTGGTGCATTTTAGCGTTAAGGACGTTGTGTTTGATGCCGCGCAGTTTCAGCATCCGGCTAAGCAACTCAGATATTTCAACTGATGTTGTACCAACAAGGACAGGTCTTCCAGCCTCTACACATTTTACAATTTCTTCTATAGAGGCATTGTATTTTTCGCGTTTTGTTTTATAAACTAAATCCTCAGAATCTTTACGCTGAATGGGTCTGTTTGTAGGAATAGAAACAACATCCAGCTTATAAATATCCCATAACTCGCCGGCTTCGGTTTCCGCCGTTCCGGTCATCCCTGCTAATTTGCTGTACATACGGAAGTAATTCTGTAAAGTAACGGTTGCATAAGTTTGTGTTGCAGCTTCTACTTTCACATTTTCTTTTGCTTCAATTGCCTGATGCAAACCATCTGAATATCTGCGGCCTTCCATTATACGGCCGGTTTGCTCATCCACAATTTTTACTTTACCATCCATAATTACATACTCCACATCTTTTTCAAATAAAGTGTATGCTTTTAACAACTGCGTAATGGTATGTACACGTTCGGATTTAATTGAAAAATCACGGATAAGTTCATCCTTAATTTTTAATTTTTCTTCAACTGAAAGTCCCGATTTTTCTATTGCTGCAATTTCTGATCCTACATCGGGCAGCACAAAAAAGCCTGCATCCTCTGATGAAGAAGAAATTAATTCAAGTCCCTTTTCGGTAAGCTCAATAGAGTTATGCTTTTCATCAATTACAAAAAATAATTCAGCATCTACTTTGTGCATATCACGCGATTGATCCTGCATATAAAAGTTTTCCGTTTTTTGCAGCAGTGCGCGTATTCCGGTTTCACTTAAATATTTAATAGTGGCTTTATTTTTCGGCAAACCTCTATAAGCCCTTAGAATAGCCATTCCACCTTCAGTCTCTTTTCCTTCGGCTATCATTTTTTTCGCCTCAGTTAAAGCACTGTTTACGTATGTCCTTTGTGCATTTACAATCTTTTCGATACGCGGTTTAAGCGGAGCAAATTCCTGGTTATCTCCTTTGGGAGTAGGGCCGGAAATAATTAATGGTGTACGTGCATCATCAATTAATACACTATCCACTTCATCCACAATAGCATAATTATGCTTACGCTGAACCAAATCTTCAGGGCTGCGGGCCATATTATCACGCAGGTAGTCAAAACCAAATTCGTTGTTAGTTCCAAACGTAATATCTGCTAAGTATGCTTGTCTGCGGGCTTCTGAGTTTGGCTCATGTTTATCAATGCAGTCAACAGATAAACCATGGAATTCAAATAAAGGACCGTTCCATTCAGAGTCGCGTTTTGCAAGATAATTATTTACCGTAACTACGTGAACGCCGAGTCCGGAAAGTGCATTTAGATATACCGGCAATGTCCCGACAAGTGTTTTTCCTTCACCAGTGCCCATTTCTGAAATTTTTCCCTGATGCAGCACTACCCCTCCAATCAGCTGAACATCATAATGCACCATATCCCATGTTATGGAATTCCCGGCAGCAATCCAAGTATTGCTCCAGACAGCTTTGTCACCGTTAATTTCAATAGATCCTCGTTCAGCAGCAAGGTCGCGGTCCATTTGGGTTGCTGTTACTTCAATGGTTGCGTTTTCTTTAAAGCGTTTTGCAGTTTCCTTCATTACTGCAAAAGCCTCAGGCAATATCTCATCAATAATTTCTTTGTTCTTTTCGATGATTTCCTTTTCCAATTTGTCAATCCCTTCATAGATTGCTTCCTTAGCTTCAACACTTAAGGTTAAGTCTGTTTCTATTTGTTTCCGGCTTTCATAAATCTTTCCTTGTTCGACCGATGAAAAATCTGCAATTCGTTGTTTGAAATCAAGCGTTTTTGCACGCAGTTCATCATTACTTATATTTGCCAGTTTAGGGAATTCCTCTAAAATATTGTTAAGGATGGGTTGTATCTCTTTTAAATCCCTATCGGATTTGGTTCCAAAGATTTTGGAAATTTTTTTCGTTATAAAATCTAACATTATATAAAATCGTTTGTTAATACTATTAAAAGGGTAACAAATTTAGCGAATTTTTGGCTTCGTTTGCGGGAATTCTTTCACACACCCAAAGCCCCTGCTATCACAGCAAAAATCATATGCTGTGGTCAAATTCTATTCCCTTTTATTATTTCTGCCAAATTAGCAGGCTAATTGCTTATTCTTTTAAGAATTAGACAGGCCATAGACACAAATACTAAACAAACATTTTCAGGATTACCCAAGAAACTTCAAAATTCCTTTAGAATTAAAAGCTAAATTCGCATGTACTAAAACTCCCAGCAATTGAAAATCCTATTGATTGAAGATGAAAAAGACATTCTGGATTCCATGAAAGCTTATCTGGAGTCGGAAGGTTATTTGTGCGAAACTGCAGATGATTATCAAAAAGCGCATGAAAAAATTCATTCCTATGATTATGATTGTGTAGTTGTGGATATCACTTTACCAAAAGGAAGCGGGCTGATGATCATTAAAGAATTGAAAGAAAAAAAATGCAGCTCTGGAATAATTATTGTTTCTGCAAAAAACTCACTTGATGATAAGTTAAAAGGATTAGAAATGGGTTCTGATGATTATCTAACTAAACCTTTCCATCTTTCCGAATTAAATGCACGTATCAAAGCTATTGTCCGCAGAAAAACTTTTAACGGCACAAATGAATTGATAGTAAATGAAATAAAAATTGATTTCCCATCGCGTACGGCTTTTATAAATGAAGAATCATTAATTCTTACAGCTAAAGAATATGATTTGCTGGTATTTTTTATAGCAAATAAAAATAAGGTAATTACAAAAAATGCAATCGCCGAACATCTTTGGGGTGATGATACGGATCAAAATAATTCCTTCGATTTTATATATACTCATATTAAAAATCTTCGCAAAAAAATGCTGGAGAAAGGAGCCGAAGATTATATAAAAACTGTATACGGGATTGGTTATAATTTTTCCACACAATAAAAAATGAAACTCTTAAATAAAACCAGTATATATTATTTAGTATTTGCATTGCCTGTATTTGCAGTATGTTCGGGTATGCTTTATTACTTTATTTCTACCGAAATTATTGACGGGTTAGACGAAACTCTCTTTAAGAAAAAGATAATTATTGAACACAAATTACAATCAGGAATACAATCAAATGTTTTAAAAGACGAAGAAATTACATTAAAATTCATTGAGGGTAATAACCAAGGATTCAACTATCGTTATTCCGACACTCTGCTTTATGATTCAATAGAGGCTGAAATGATACCTTTCAGAACTTTGAGCGCTGTCGTAAGCGACGGCAAAAATAATTACTTGATTAACATCCGCAAATCATACATTGAGTCAGACGATTTGATATCAAGTATACTATACCCGGTTTTGCTTTTATTCATTGTATTATTTGCAGGTTTTTTTCTGATAAATTGGGGAATATCAAAAAAATTATGGACTCCATTCTACAAAACGCTTGAACGATTAAATCTTTATAAAATTGATGAAAAGCCCTTAAAATTTGACATTACGACAATCAGAGAGTTTTCTGAACTCAATAACACTTTGACTGCAATGACCGAAAAAATGCATTCAGATTTTATTAATCAAAAACAATTCATTGAAAATGCATCACACGAAATTCAAACACCTTTAGCAGTTATAAAAAACAAAATTGAATTGTTAATTCAATCAAAAACAATTTCAGAAACCGATATGCAGATAATTCAATCGGTTTATAATGCTGGTATAAAATTATCATCCCTGAACAAAGCATTACTGCTGCTGTCTAAAATTGAGAATAATCAATTTAAGGATTTAGAGGAAATTAGATTTCAAACTCTTATTGAAAAAACAGTTGATCATTTTTCAGATATGATTTCAATGAAAAATATCCGCCTTGAAAAAATATTTAACATTAACGTAACTCATAAAATGGATCCTGTTTTGGCAGATATACTTGTTACTAATCTGGTTCAAAATGCTGTCAGGCATAATATTATCGACGGCAGCATTAATATTCAATTATCAGAAAAAGTTATTGTTATTTCCAACACAAGTGCTTTTGCAGAAACGCAGACAAGCGGCCTTTTCCAGCGTTTCAAAAAAAGTGAAGCCTCTTCGGAATCTATCGGACTAGGTTTAGCAATTGTGAAAGAGATTTGTGACAACAATAATATTGAAATAAATTATACCTGCATCAGCTCTATTCACACTATACGGCTTAATTTTTAATATAAATTAATCAATCTTCAGATTTCATCCAGATTTATCCTCTAACTTTAGCAATATTTTTACGCAATGTTCAGAAAACTTCTAATTTTATTGCTGGTATGTTTTATTTCATTTTCTGTAGATTCTCAATCACAGAGCTTGGACTTATATATCCAGCAAGGAATACAGAATAGCCCGCAGTTAAAAGATTACACAAATCAATTACAATTAAACTCAATTGACAGCGCGGTTTTAAATTCAGAAAGAAAGCCGCAGGTAAATGGAATTGGAATGCTAATGACAGCTCCTTCCTATAATGGCTGGGGGTATGATGAAGCTATTACAAATACCGGCAATTATTCTACTATGGTTAGCGCAAGTCAAAATATTTTTTCAAAAAAAACTTATGCACCTCAATACGAAGCATTAAATATTGAAAAACAAAGCATTAAAAACACATCAATGCTTTCGGAACACGACCTAAAGAAAGGAATCACCGATCAATATATCACGGCATATTCATCGCTGATTTCAATTTTATTCATACAATCAGCATGCGTGTTAATGAAAGAAGAAGAGCAGCTTTTGAAGAAATTTGTACAAAACGGAATTTACAAACAGGTTGATTATCTATCATTTGAAATTGCAGTTCAGTCTCAAGATATTCAATTAAAACAAGCCCAAATACAGTATAAAAATGATTTACTGCAATTAAACCTTATCTGCGGAATTAAAGATACATCTTATCATATTTTACAGGATCCGGATATTCGTTTGATGCAGCCAAAAGAAAAAAACAATTCGCCCTTTTTACTTCAATTTAAAATTGACAGTTTGAAAATAGTAAATCAAAAATATTTGGCTGAAGTAAAGTATCGTCCTCGGCTGAATTGGGCTGCTGATGCCGGCATGCTGGGATCCCACCCTGCCTTACTTTACCGAAATTTCGGTGCAAGCTTCGGCATCAATTTTTCAATGCCCATTTATGATGGAAAACAAAAAAACCTACAGAATCAAAAACTTTCTATTAATGAATTAACGAGAACAAATTATCAGTCATTTTTTAAAACAGAATATGATCAGCATATTGAATTAGTAAATATACAGCTTGATGGAAACGAGCAATTGATTGCGCAGATCAAAAAACAGGCGGTCTCGGCTGAAATCCTCATTAATGCGAGTAAAGAACTGCTTAATAGAGGGGAATTGTCAGTTACGGATTTCATAATTACCATTAAAAATTACATTGATATTAAAAGTCAATTGAATCAATTGGAGTTAAAAAAAAGGCAGCTTACAAACGAGCTAAACTATTGGAGATGGTAGATTATTAATAATGAATGTTCTTTAATATACAGTTTACAGATAAATATTAAATACGAATTTCCTGAACAATTAAAGGGTTATAAATAATGAATCGGTTTGGATTATGAAAAAAGTAAAGAATCAATTACTTATTGTATTGCTTACATTTCTTGGCTTTACAGCATGTAAACAAAAGGAACTCATTGATGAAAGTTCATCCGATGAGGCAAAAACCCCTGTAACACTTACCAGCATCAAGATTGAGCAAATTGCTGAAAGTGTTGAATTGGCTGCTGTATCAGGATTTCAGAAAAAGGTGTTAATAAAAGCTAATGTTACAGGGTATATCGAAAATGAAAATGTAAATATCGGCGATGAAGTTTCAATAGATCAATTATTATTTACAATAAAAACTAAAGAGGCAAGTGCAATTGGAAACGCAAATATTACACAAGATACTTCACTGCATTTTTCAGGAGTTTTGAATATTAAAGCACAAAAAAGCGGGATCATTACTACACTTGATCATTTGAAAGGTGATTACGTATTGGATGGCGATCAACTGGGAATTATTTCAGAGCGCAGCAGCTTAGTATTTAAAATGGAAGTACCTTTTGAACTCCGCAGTTATGTAAAAGAGGACCATGAATGTGATATAATTTTACCGGACAATCAAATAATAAAAGGAAAAATATTGAGAGCGCTGCCTTCGGTAGACGCTGTTTCACAGACACAAAGTTTTGTAGTAAAACCATCAAAAGAGTTAAAACTTCCTGAAAATCTAATTGCAAAAATCCGCATCATTAAAAGCACTAAAGAAAAAGCCGTTGTTCTCCCTAAAGGAGCATTGTTAGCAGATGAAACTCAAACCGATTTTTGGGTAATGAAGTTAATCAACGATAGTACCGCAGTTAAAATCACGGTAAAAAAAGGAATTGAGACAACTGATAAAGTGGAAATAACAGAACCAATATTCAGCGAAGGTGATCGAATTATTTTTAAAGGAAATTATGGTCTTGCCGACACGGCTAAAATCACAATTCAAAATACTGAAGAATGAAACATTTTTATAGCGGACATAAAAATTCTATTTCGTTTTTGCTTGCAGTAATTTTGCTTGCAGGATTCTTTGCATACAACAAAATGCAAACCTCTTTATTTCCTGAAATTACATTTCCAAAAATAAAAATTGTAGTTGACAATGGCCAGCAGCCAGTTGACAAAATGATGATTACAGTTACAAAACCTCTTGAAAATGCCATAAAGCAAGTTCATGATTTGAGGATGCTGCAAAGCGTTACAAGCCGAGGCTCCTGTGATTTGTCAGCATATTTTACCTGGGATGCTGACATTAATCTATGTCAGCAAATGATGGAATCAAGGATAAGCGAAATTAGAAACACTCTTCCGCCGGGTATCGATATTCAAGTTGAAAAAATGAACCCTTCACTGCTTGCTGTAATGGGTTATACATTGGAATGTAAAGATAAAAGTCCGATTGATCAGAAGCTCATCGCGGCTAATATTATTAAACCATTTCTATCTCAGGTTGCCGGCGTTGCAAGTATTCGAATACTTGGCGGAAAAACAAAAGAATACTGGATTCAGCTTAATACGCAGCGGATGAGTTCGTTTTCCATCACTCCGGCTATTATTAAAAATGCACTTGAGCAAACCAATTTTATTTTATCAAACGGCTATTCTTACGATTACAAACGACTATACCTGAACATTACTGATGCAGGTTTGTATAACAAGGATGATTTAGAAAATGTAATAATTAGAAATGACGGCAAGCGGGTAATTTTTTTAAAAGATATTGCATCAGTTGAAATTAAAGAGCAGGCAGAATACACAAAAATAAATTCAAATGGTAAAGAGGCTCTTATTATTAATGTATTCAAACAGCCCAGTTCTAACCTTTTGCAGGTGTCGGATGAGATGCAGGTAAAAGTAAAAGAACTAAATAAAATACTGCCGAAAAATGTTTCATTGCAGCCTTATTATGTTCAGGCAGATTTTGTAAACAGATCAATCAAGAGCGTAGAAGACAGCTTATGGTTAGGGTTACTCCTTGCTGTAGTCGTAGCTATAATATTTCTTCGTTCATTAAAAGCCAGTGCAGTAATTTTAATTACAATTCCTATAACTTTGGCGCTTACAATGGCGGTGCTTCTTGCAATTGGATATACGTTCAATATTATGACACTCGGCGCTATTGCCGCATCAATAGGATTAATTATTGACGATGCCATTGTTGTTGTTGAACAAATACATCGTACACACGAAGAGCATCCTAAGGAACATACATCTTCGTTACTTATTCGTTCAATTAAATATTTGTTTCCTGCCATGATTGGCTCGTCGTTAAGTACAATTGTCATTTTTATACCTTTTGTTTTAATGGGCGGAGTTGCCGGCGCATACTTTAATGTACTTACCAATACTATGATTATTACACTGATAAGTTCATTCTTTGTTACATGGCTTGGATTGCCGGTTGTTTACCTTCTCCTTTCAACAAAGGAAAGGAAAGAACACAAAGCGGCTGCAGATCATTTGAATAAACATACGCACAAAGGCTGGATTTCATTTTTTATCAACCGCCCTGCAATTAGTTTCGTATTTATTGCGTCACTGGCTTTTGCTGTATGGTATATTTTTCCGCGTTTGGAAACAGGTTTTCTACCAGATATTGATGAAGGAACAATTGTTCTTGATTATAAATCACCGCCCGGAACTACTGTTGAAGAAACCGATAGAATGCTGCGCGAAGCAGAAAAATTAATTGTAAAGATTCCTGAAGTAGAAAAATACTCAAGAAGAACAGGAGCTGAAATGGGTTTCTTTGTAACGGAACCTAATAAGGGAGATTACCTTATCCAATTAAAAAAAGACAGAAAGCATTCTACGGCAGAAGTTATTGATGATATACGTAATAAACTTGCTGTTAACCAACCATCATTAATAACCGATTTCGGACAAATTATCGGAGATATGCTGGGAGATTTAATGAGCACAGCCCAGCCTATTGAAATAAAAGTTTTTGGAAATAATACTGAGGCATTGAATGGTTATGCAAAACAAATTGCTGGGATTGTTGAAAAAGTGAAAGGCACAGCTGATGTAAATGACGGAATCATAATTGCAGGTCCGGGAATAAGCGTTACTCCAAAATACGCCAAATTAGCCCAGTTCAACATTTCTCCTGCCGATTTTCAATACCAAATGCAGACCCAGTTAGAAGGAAATGTTATTGGAACAATTTTAGAAAATCAACAGCTGACAAATATCCGCATGATTTATCCTGACAGTAAAAATTCAGGTATAAATAATGTCATGCAGCAATCTGTTTTTTTGAATGACGGCAAATTAAAATCTATAAAAGATCTTGCAAAAGTGGAAGTAATACCGGGTGTTGCTGAAATTATGAGGGAAGATCTCCAGTCAATGGTTTCAATTACTGCCAGGCTTGATGGGAGTGACTTGGGTACGGTAATTAAAAATATTCAAAAAAGCATAAATGCAAATATTCATCTGCCGCAAGGTTACCACATAGCTTATGGAGGCGCATTCGCTGAACAAAAAAAATCGTTTGACGATTTGCTGCTTGTTTTAATTACTGCATGTATATTGGTATTTGCAGTGATACTATTTCTTTTTAAAGATTATAAAATTTCATTATTGATTCTTATTCTTTCTCTGCTTGGAATTTCCGGAAGTTATATTGCATTATATATCACTCAGACTCCCCTAAATGTCGGCAGCTATACAGGACTTATCATGATCATTGGAATTATAGGAGAAAATGCAATTTTCACTTTTCAGCAATTTTCGAATACAAGGAAAACCAGTTCCCCTGAAGAAGCTATCATTTATGCTATATCTACTCGTTTACGTCCCAAATTAATGACTGCATTCGGAGCCATTATTGCATTAATGCCTCTTGCACTTGGAATAGGAACAGGGGCTCAGCTGCATCAGCCGCTGGCCATTGCTGTTATCGGAGGATTTGTGGCGGCAATCCCATTATTATTAGTTGTTTTTCCTTCGATGCTGAAAATAATATATAAAAAAAATATATCCGCCGGTAATAACTGATGCTTATCTAGAAAACTGATGTGTACTAATAATATCAGATTTAGAACGTATGTAATATTTTTAATTATACTGTATAATAATAATCTAAAATTTAGAAAATTGAATTTCAAAAATTATAAAATTTCAAGCTTATTCCGATTCAATAATTCTCTCCGAAAAATTACTGAATCTCTAATTTTATCCCTTCTGATAATCACTGCAGCTAAAGCCCAACAAAATGAGAATAGTGCTTTCGGTGAAATATCAGGCAGAATCATAGATTCTATTTCGAGTACCCCGATAGAATATGCATCAATCAACCTGGTAATGAACGAGGGCGGTAAAGTTGTTAATGGCTGCACTACGGATGATAAAGGGAATTTTAAATTGGCGAATATATCTAATGGAACTTATAAAATGCTCATATATTTTATCGGTTATCGGACAGGTGCTGAGAATAAAATTATTGTTAGTGCGTCGAATTATAAAATTCAATTGGGGGACATTAAATTAACAAGTACACATGCAAAATTAAATGAAGTAGTTATTACAACTGAAAAAAGTATTATCGAAAACAAAATTGATAAAATGGTGTATAACGCTGAACTTGATATCACTTCTCAAAGCGGTGTTGCCGCTGATGTTTTAAAAAAAGTACCTCAGGTATCAGTTGATGTGGATGGGAATGTTGAGCTGCAGGGCAATTCCAGCATTCGCTTTCTTATTAATGGAAAACCTTCAATATTGTTTGGAAATAACATTGCTGATGTATTGCAGTCCATACCTGCAAACCAAATAAAAAGTATTGAAATTATAACAAGCCCGGGAGCAAAATATGATGCACAGGGAACCGGGGGAATTATTAATATCATATTAAAAAAGAGCAATGCAGAAGGTATAAATGGGAGCCTGTCTTTATCCGGCGGCACAAGGTTAGAAAATGGTTCGCTTAATTTGAATGCCCATCATAATCACATTGGTGTTAACGCTTTTTTAAGCGGAAATGCACAATTACCTTCAACAGTACTTAATAACATGGATCGTGTATCTCAGGGAATCTCACCAATACAGACATCACAGCTTATTCAAAATGGAACCAGCGAATTTACCCGCAAGGCACTTGAATCTGGAATCGGTTTTGATTGGGATTTATCTCCAAAAGATAATATTACAGCCTCATTTGGCTTTGATTATATGGCGAACAGCAATACAGGATCTAATAATAGGCAGTCGATAATAAAAGATTCTGTAGGAAATTTATTTTCCAATATAAATGATAAAGTCAGCACAACAAATAATGCCCATTCTCAATCGCTTGACTGCAGCCTGAATTATAAAAGATTGTTTGATAAAGAAGATCAGGAACTGGATATTTCTTATGCGTTGTCTGATGGAAATAATTATGCATATTACAACCAATTACAAAAATACATATCCCCTGATTCAATATATTCAGGTTCCTACGGTAATAACCCCGGTACAGAAAAAGAAACAAATATTTCGATAGATTATACTCAGCCTTTAGGTGAAAACATTATTATTGAAACTGGTGCTAAGGCTGTGATTGGCCAAATAAACAGCAAATCAGAAGTGTATTTGAAAAATTATTTTGATGATAATTATTCATTTAATAATTCCCAGTCCACTTCATTGAATTACAAAAGCGATGTATATGCAGGTTATCTTTCCGGAACATTCAAATTATTAAAATGGCTCGATGTTAAAACCGGGTTTCGATATGAATATACAGAGCCGCACGCTTTTTTTTCGAATTC
>CAISYK010000732.1 GCA_903889605.1 uncultured Bacteroidota bacterium | reverse complement strand
GGCTTTAGCTGTATTTTTTTCAAACAATCTTCACCTGTGATGAATGATTCAATTACAATTTGTGATTTAAACCTCTCATTAAGGGAAAGAGCTAAGGTCTTTAAGAAGACCTCATTATCATCTACCAAATAGACTATTATATTATTGTGGGTTTTCATCTTTATTATATTTTTGTTTCTGTGTGAAGAAATTTTCACGACACTGCAAAATTGCAGATATTAAAAACGTTTAGTGTTACATAACTTTGCGAATAAGCTGCATTATTCACACTTCTATAAAGTATTTTACATGACAGATTGTAAAAAAAGAGCGAGACAAGTTCAAACGGAATACGCAATTTTTAACTTTTCAATATTTAATGTTCTACATGGGGGAAACTGCAAATGGGAATTCAAGTTATTGCTGATCAGCAATCTTTAATTGCTGTCTATTTTTTCAAATGTTTGACGGCATTCACTTTTTTTACAAATGGGCTGCAGCATATTTATTCATCAGCAAACATTGTCTTAGACATTATTAAACTTTTTAAAATAACAAGTGGAGAAATACCTTTCCAATTTTTCAATAAGTATTTACAGCAGGATTTAGGATAAAGGTGAGTTTATTTATTTTGAATAGTATTACACAACTTTTGAAAAAAGCGGCATAATTCACACATAATATATTATAAATTATTCGAGAGAGTAAATAATATATTGTATAAAAATGTCTCGATAAAAGGCTGAGTTTAAATAATTGTTTATCCAATACAGGATAAAGTTCCAGGCAGAAATTTTCTTTCTTTAAATAGATAACAACTTCCTTCAGCTAGTATGCTGACATTCAGATTTTCTGCAATTATGGCCGTGTTGAAATCAACAGTATTAATATTAGTTGCGCCTATTTTACTCCCATCAATAAGGATAACCATGCCGGATCCCATACATTCCGCATGATTACCATCCGAAATAATTAAAGCCGTATTTTCTTCTAATCCAATACCCAGACAGGAAGGATTTAGGATCACAGCATGGGCTAACCTGGCGAAACGGCCTCTTTTAATAAAATGGGAATCAACAATAATACCTTTTATTAAATCAAATCCAGCGGCAATATTAATATCGCCTTTGTAAAGTGCGGAGCCGATTAAGCCACCAGTAATAATTGTTTCAGGCATAGCCATGGCTCCTGCACTTGTCCCTCCAACAATAAAATGTTCATCGCAATAATATTTATTTCTAATGGCTGCTAATAATTCTGTTTGAGCAATCAGCGTGACAAGTTTATTCTGATCTCCTCCAGTAAAAAAAACTGCATGTGCTCCCTGTATACGTCTTATTGAAACAGGGTTTTGCGCATCTTCTTTGCTTTCAACTTTTATAATCCCAACATGAGTAAATCCTTCCTGTTTATATGAATTTACATAAAGTTCTTCCATTTCCTCGGGTATGGAAGATGCCGAAGCTATTATCTCAATTATATGATGAGCTCTTGGAATCCGTGATATGAGCCGGCCTAAAATTTCAAAATGTGATAGTGATTTCTTTTTCTTATAAATGATAAGATTTTTTCCTGGAGCCTCTCCTTTTTCTTCATGCCCTCCTATGATGATTAATTTTCCTTTTGGTATCATTTATTTAAACGATTTAATTAATTCAGTGATTCGCTGAAGACCCATTTTTAAATTTTCTTCCTCAGGTCCAAATGAAAAACGAACAAACTGGCTAAATTCAGGATTCTTTTTTTTCCTGCCGGGATGAATATCAAAGAGATGTCCTGGAACTATTATAACCTTGTGTTTTAGCGCTTCTTTAAAAAAGCTATTCGAATTATTTAAAGGAGTAGGCAACTGACTAATATCAGCCCAAATGTAAAAAGTGCTGTTTGCATCTACTGAGCAAATAATCCCATTTTCACGCAGAGAATTTAGTATGATGTTTTGTTTCCTGCTGAATAACTCACGCAAAGCATTAGATTCCAAATCCACATGTTTAGGTTCAAATAATTGAAGCGCTGCTCTTTGTATTGGTAAGCTTGGCCCTCCATCTATTCCGCTTGCTGCGCAGCCCAAATCTTCTATTACATCCTTTGGTCCAAGCACCCATGCCAGCCGCCAGCCTGGATAACGAAATGATTTGGTTAATCCATCAACAATTAAAACAGGATCTGAATTTACATCATCAATAAATTCGGCTGCTGATACTGGCGAATACGCAGGTTTTCTATTCTCATAAATAAAGTGAGAATACACTTCATCAACAATAAGTGAACAGTTTTGTTCTTTCGCAATCTTCACATATGAATTTAGTTCTTCGCCATTTATTACGTGCCCTGAAGGATTACAGGGGTTGCTAAACAAGAAAACGTCTAACTCAAACTTATTTATCGCATTGGCAAATTCATCTGAATGGATTGCATAATTATTTACACTTTTTGATGGAATGCAAACAGGAATAATTTGTCCCAGATGGTAATTAAGCATATCTTCATAAGCCGGATATTCCGGAACCTTATACCCTAACCTTACTGATCCGAGAATTGAAAAAATTCGTGTAAGTGCCAGACGTCCGCCCATAGCAATACTTACATTGTCAAATGTATATTTAGAGGCTTTGCATTTTCTATAAAGCCTGTTATAGTATTCTGCTATCGCCTTCCGTAGATCAAGCAATCCATTTAATGGGCCATATCTGTTGTCGCCGGGTTCGATACTAAATTCTTTAATCCGTGGATACCCGCCTTTAATCTCTCCTGTTTCTGGTTCTCCTTGTCCCAGGTTAGCCCAGTCAGGATTTCCATTATAAAAGCCATGTTTAACTGCTTCATCCATAACCCAGATAACCCCAATGTCTTTCATTTCATTGAATATACTTTTCTGTTTTATATCATAATCCATTTGTATATTCTTAAGCTGCCTTTTAGACTTAACAGATTTTGAAAACATGTCAGGTCTTTGGTTATCACATGTTTTCAATATTAATTATATATTTTTTTGCTTTTTTTTATTTCAAAACTAAGGATTACTAAAATGTAAAATGTGAAATCGCCTGCAATTTTTCCAGCAAGAATACCAAGCGTAAAATTTTTAAGTAAAACCGGAAATATATACATAAAAAAT
>CAISYK010000731.1 GCA_903889605.1 uncultured Bacteroidota bacterium | reverse complement strand
CCTTTTTTGTTTACAACCACTTTTGTTGGAATAGCAGTTGGCACAGGTAATACTGCATTATCTTTCATTGATAAAGCAATACGTTTGCGCTGTATATCTATTTCGGTAACCGTTACCATTACTTGCTGCTGTACCTTTACAATTTTATTGGGATCATCAATAAATGTATTTGAAAGCTGGCTGATATGAACCAGTCCGTCCTGATGAACTCCAATATCTACGAAGGCTCCAAAGTTGGTTACGTTGGTAACAATACCTGGTAAGCGCATACCAATACGCAGATCTTTCATTTCGTGAACACTGTTATCAAATGCAAATATTTCAAATGATTTGCGGGGATCACGGCCCGGTTTATCCAATTCATTTAAAATATCATTTAATGTCGGCAAACCAATTTTGTCTGTTACATATTTTTGAAGTGCAATTTGTTTACGCAGTTCTTTTTCAGCCATCAATTGCTGGATAGTACAGTTTAAATCAGCAGCCATTTTCTCAACGATAACATAGCTTTCCGGATGCACTGCACTTTTATCCAAAGGATGTTTACTATTCAGTACACGTAAAAATCCGGCAGCTTGTTCGTATGCTTTTTCTCCCATGCGGGGCACTTTCATTAATTCTTTACGTGACTTAAATGGCCCGTTTTCATTTCGGTATTCAACAATGTTTCTGGCTAACTGAGGTCCCAGCCCGGATACATAAGAAAGCAATTGTTTGCTGGCAGTATTAACTTCCACACCTACTTTGTTAACACAACTTTCAACCACTTCATCCAGTTTTTTCTTTATCTCATACTGATCTACATCATGCTGGTATTGGCCTACACCAATTGATTTTGCATCAATTTTGACCAGCTCTGCCAACGGATCAGCTAACCTGCGGCCAATAGAAACAGCACCGCGTACAGTTATATCTTTATCTGGGAACTCTTCACGAGCTGCATCGGATGCTGAATAAATTGAGGCGCCGCTTTCGTTAACCATAATGATGTTAATCTCTTTAGGCAAGCCTTCAATAGTACGGATGAAGGATTCTGTTTCCCGTCCTGCTGTGCCATTTCCGATAGCGATGGCTTCTAAATTATATTTTGCACATAAGGCAAGCACCTTTTGTTTTGAATCAAATATCTTATTATTTTCATGAGGATAAATAACAGTATCCTCCAGCAATTTGCCTTGTTTATCAAGAGCTACAACCTTACATCCTGTCCGGAAACCTGGGTCTACAGCGAGCATTGCTTTTTGTCCAAGCGGTGAAGCTAATAATAACTCTCTCAGATTTTCAGCGAATACCTGTATTGCTTTTTCGTCGGCCAATTCTTTGGTAAACATCCGCATTTCAGATTCAATGGAGACCTGCATCATCCTGTTGTATGAATCTTCAACAGCTAAGCGTATTTGTTCAGAAGTATTATTCTCAGAAATAATAAATTGATTGTATAAAATATCCAGCGCTGCATCATCAGGCGGGGCAATGCTGATTGTAAGAATATCTTCATTCTCGCCTCTGCGCATGGCGAGCATACGGTGGGACGGGCAGGACATCAACCGTTCTTCCCATTCAAAATAATCTTTAAATTTTTCACCTTCAGCTTCTTTACTTTTAAAAACTTTGCTCTTAATGGTTGCCTGCTCTTTAAAAAGCTGACGGATTTTTTCACGGGCTTCTGCATTCTCATTAACCCATTCAGCAATAATATCACGAGCACCCGATAAAGCTTCGTCTATTGTTTTTACCTCTTTCTCTTCCGAAATATATATTTGTGCTTCAGCCTCAATATTTATTTTCTTCTGCTCAAATAAAAGTATTGCTAGTGGTTCCAAACCTTTTTCTCTGGCAATAGCTGCGCGGGTTCTGCGCTTTGGTTTATAAGGCAGATAAATATCTTCGAGCTTTGCTAATGTTTCCGCACCTCTTAAAAGCACGATCAATTCAGGTGTTAATTTACCCTGGCTTTCTATAGATTCAATAATTGCTTCTCGTCTTTTTTCAAGCACTCTCAGCCGATCCATTTCATCGCGCACATTTGCAGTCTGAACCTCATCCAAACTGCCTGTCATTTCCTTCCGGTAACGAGCGATAAATGGAATAGTAGCACCTTCATCAAGCAGCTTAACTACAGCATCTACTTGTCGTTCGGCAATCCCAAGCTGGACTGCAATTTTTTTGTGAAAATATGATTCTGACATAAATTAAATTTTATCAATAATTACAAATGTAATTATCTTAAACTATTACGTAATAATAATGTTTTCAACAGTTTTAGAACTTTTGTTGAAAAATAAATATGTATATCTAAAAAATCATTAAAGCGATAGTAATTTATAAAATTGCTATATTCGTAATTAATAAAATTCTAATTTAGAAATAGGATTCAATTTTATAAACAAAAAAGTGCTTTGAAAAAATACTCTGCAAATTTATTTCTATTAATTTCAATATTATGTTTCTGCATTCTGGATTTACCTGCTCAGGAGAATAAAATAGATTCTTTAGAAAATTGTTTAAAATTATCTAAAGAGGATACAGCTAAAGTCCAAATATACCGCAGTTTGTTTTATCTTTCAGATTCATTATTTTATGCCGAAGCAGCGCTGAAATTATCTGAAAAAAACAATTACACCAAAGGTATTGCTGCATCGTTATTTACAATTGGAACTTATTATTATTCAAATGAAAAATACGATATTTCCCTTGACTATTTGATTAAAGCCAAAAAAATGGCTGAAACAGCAGGCTATAAGAAATTACTATCAAGTGTTTATAAATATATCGGGTTTATTTACAGGCCAACCGATCCAAGCACAGCAATTGAGTATTATGTAAAAAGCCTTAGAATATTAGAGGAAATGCATGATGAACTTTCAGCCTCATACTTGTTAAGCGCAATAGGAAATGTATATGAAGGAACGCACGGAATTAATAAAGAAAGCAAACATGAAAATGCAGCGCTTGATTATTATCTGCAAAGCTTAAAAATTAGGGAAAGAATCGGCGGCGATAATGAGGTAGCTTCTTCGCTGAATGAAACATCACGGATGTATGAACAGCTTGGAAAACATGACATAGCTGCAGGATTAAGGCAAAGGGGATTACGTATTGCTGAAAAAGCGGAAAGTTATGATAATATTGTATTTCTATGTAATTTAATTGGACAGGATTTTTTTAGACTTCATGACTATAAAAATGCGCTTAAGTATCATTCGAGAGCTTATGAAATAATTTCAAAAGATGCGAATACCAATTATGGAATGATGAGCCAGGTTGTAAAAAGCCTTGCTTCAACATATTCAGCACTTAAT
>CAISYK010000730.1 GCA_903889605.1 uncultured Bacteroidota bacterium | reverse complement strand
TTAAAATCTCTGTAGACGTTGGCGTATAGGATGCACCGTATAATGTTGTATTGTTAGGATTGAAAACTCCTGCACCGCCGGACCATATTCCTCCGCTTGCTCCAGCAACGGAACCATTCAATGAGGCAATTGGGTTTTGACCGCACACAGTAATATCATTACCGGCATTTGCCGTAATGTTTACAGAATATGAAGTAACAGTTACGGAAGCTGAAGCCGGAGGGCAGTTTGAAGCATCCTGCAGTAAAACAGAAAATGTTCCAACTCCTGCATTAATGCTTTGTGAAGTACTTCCCGTATTCCATAAATATGAATATGGCGG
The DNA here is from genome assembly GCA_903889605.1 of uncultured Bacteroidota bacterium. Classification (GTDB taxonomy): domain Bacteria; phylum Bacteroidota; class Bacteroidia; order 2-12-FULL-35-15; family 2-12-FULL-35-15; genus 2-12-FULL-35-15. The sequence continues at coordinate 2,233 of CAISYK010000730.1, read as the reverse complement.
TGTTCCTCCGCTGCCATTAACTGTAATTGTGGTGGAAGTTTGTCCAAAACAAATTGTTGGGTTTTGAGGAACAATCGCTGCAACTAATGTTGAATTTAAAATAACTCTTACAGTATCGCAGACATTTGCTGCATTGCAGGCGGAGGACATGCCGCAAATTTGATAATCAACATAAGGCGGTGCTCCTGTTTGCCCCGTGGCTATAGGATTTACACATCCGGTAGTGCATGACAAGTAATTGTTATACATTCCCAATGTACCTGGAAAAATTGAGTTCCAAATTACTGTTGATGGATTATAACCTGTAGCTGATAGTTGTCCTGAACATCCTTGATTTACTATTAAATCATTTCCAGCGTATGGAGGAGGCGGCTGAGTGCAGTTCACTACATTAAATTGGAAATCTCTAAGTGTTTGTCCAATATAAACTCCATTACGGTATTCTTTCACCATTACACCAACCACAAATTGTCCGAGCATGCCGGGAATACCTGTTAACAATCCAGTAGAGGGATTAAGATTCAGCGCAGCTCCTCCCAAAGGGTTGGATGCAGAAAAACCAGGAGTCCATACAATCGGTGTGAAAACTGCATTATTTCCAGGGAAAGTAGGATCTAAAGGGCCGGCTCCGGCATCACCATTATAGGGAGTATAAAAAGAATACACCAACGAATCTCCATCAGCATCAGACGCAGAATGATCAACAGAAAAAGGCTGTCCTGCACACAGAAAAAGAGGCGGAAATTGATTGAAAACAGGATTATTGTCTGTCTGAAAATTATTACAAGAAACAATTACATTATCGAACCGGTATATTTTACTTGCAGCTGACACTGCAGCATAATGAACACGAACCACTATTTGTATAGTACTGCCGGATAACCCTGATGCAATTGATAAAGCAGGAGCAAAATTACCTGCAATAAAACCATTTACAGGGAATAATGTGAGCGGTCCGCCATTCAAACGGTAATACACAAGTATGGAATCTGCAGCGGTCAACGTTCCATTCTGTGACAAATTGATACCCGCATTAAAAGATGAACAATTTGAACTATTTATAATTTGCGAAGACCATGTTTCCTGTGCGGAGTTTGCACCGGTAATTTCAAAAAGATTATTATTCACGCGCGCAGCAGCAGGGGCGGGAGTTCCTGCTGAAATGGTCCACCCTGTAGAGCCGTTGTCAGCCGTTGTGTTATTAGCTAATGCAAAATCTTCATCCCAAATTACAGATGTTCCGGGAATGTTTGCATAAATACTTTCTCCTATGCAGTTACAAACAGCATTAACATTACTTAAACTAACGTTTCGGGCAACTACTTGGTAAGTCAGGTGGTATCCGCCTGGATTAGGAGGCAGATTATTTACTGTCAATGTGTAAACAGCTTGCTGCACACAGGGCATTGGGTTGGGCGGTACTGCGCATGGATCAAGTGAAGGAGGAACTGTGGTTACTGTTCCCAGATTCATTACAATATCTTTACTTGGTGTAAAAGCCGCTCCATTATATCCTGCAATGTTAATGGTTACGCTTGCTGGAAAAGCTGCTGTTCCAGGACTGCAGTCGCGGAACAGTTTTAATGTGACAGTATAACTTGAGCCGCCGTTGTAAATATAATTGAGAGTTCCTCCCACGATATGTGTAGAAAATGCCGCTGCCGAAATGCTTAAAAAAGCAATAATTAAAAACAGCGTCAAGCGCTTTTTAATTACCTGAAAAACAGGCTCTGCTGAATAGCTATGTAAGTATGGCTTAAGTGATAGATCAACCTTGCACAATACAACAACGAACTTGGATAACATGACTTGGTAATGGTTGTAAAAACTTCAATTTTTTTTAACAATTAAATAAAAATCGTTTTGGTTTTCTAACGGAAATTTTCATCACTAAGTTTCCATTCTGAAAAAATATTTTTAAAACCATTGTAAATAGGCCTGTTCCAGCCTAATAAAAATAAACAATTTTAAGTATAAACAATTTATTTTAATAATTTTAGCTTAATTGTTACACCAATTTATTTTCAATTTCGGATAATGTAATTTTTTTTACAAGAAAAATCAGAATTATTTAATTATACTAATTTGCAGCAGCAGCAATCAAACATTTCATATTATTTATTCTGAAAATAAATAATATTCCTATGCGGAATCACCTTATAAAAGTGGATTTTGAATGTATGCGTATATTAAAAATAGGCAGAATAATATTTAGGTTTTTTAACTGAATCTG
>CAISYK010000729.1 GCA_903889605.1 uncultured Bacteroidota bacterium | reverse complement strand
CTGTATCCGCTTAGCATAGTTTACACTGTCTATAACTTCCCTGTGCTGCCTTTCAATTTCTATTTTTATTTCGTTGATCTTTTCTTTTTCTTTATGGATTGCCATACTCTGACTCCATAATTTTTTAATTTTTTCATCAACTTTTTTCTTTTCTTCTTCTAATTTTAATTTTTCCGACTGCAGTATTTCGACTTGCTCATCCACTTTCTTTTTTTCGATGTAAACGGTTTCGCTCATCTGCCATATTTTTTTATTTTTTTCCTGTACCTTCTTTTTTTCAATTTCGAATTTTTCTTTTTCATCCAATTGAGAAGCGGAAGCAGATTTCAATTCATTAATAGAGCCTTCGAGTTCAGAGCTTTTAACTTGAAGAATTTTATTCTTCTTATCAAATGTCTGTTTTAGGAAATAATAAATAATAAAAACAGATGCAGAAATGATTATTAAAAAAATCAGGATTGAAATGAATGATATAGTCATCAGTATAATTGTAAAATATAAACCATTTTGTTACGGGTGCAGATTGGTTCTGCCGCAAAGACGCAAAGATAATACGTTTTACAAAGAATTTACTCATCGCCGCTTAACGGGCTTTTTTGACTATGCTCCAGAGTTTTTTCAGTTTTATATCACGGATGGAACAGAAACAAAAAAAACTATTTGACCACACTAAATTTCCCCTTATTAAGCACCTTGTCTTTTTTGTCGATTATATCAAAGAAATAATTCCCGGCTGCAAATATACCAGTATTTACACTCACATTGTTATTCTGTATTTTGTAAACCCCTCTCAGTTTTCCTGAGGAGTCAAATACATTAACGTTGTCAGCGCCTTCAATTTTTGTTTGAATATTAAGTTCTCCTTTTGCAGGATTTGGAAATATCTTTACTTTATCAGTTTTTAAGGAGTTTAATTCATCTATACCTACCCAACCTGTTAATGCAACATCATCTATGTATAGGGTGCTGCCTACACGGGCTGAAATAGTGTCTTTGCTGGAACGAAATGCTATAGAAGCAGAGTCAGGATATCCTAATGAATAATATGTAAGGTCAACCTGAAATAGAGTATACGAAGGTGTTGGATTGATGTAAACTAAGCCATACGCAATAGTATCGCGGGTAAATCCATTCCACTTTAACATAAGAACACCTGCAAATCCAGTATCATTTCCAATGGGGGCATATTTTGACCAGAATTCCAGTTTTTCAGGTCGGCCTGTATATGGAAAACCGTATTTATATGAAGGAGGAGAAAAAACTAGTTTGCCCGTAAAAATACCGCTTGTAGTATCAGAAATTATTGAAGGATATGGGTTAACGACAACATTAGTAGTTTTTAGCTTCAATGCATAATTTCCTGAATGTTTATCTAAACCAGTTGCTTTAAAAGCAGATGTGTGATTAAGCGGCGACATAACCGCAAGGAAATTAAGTGTTTGCCAGCCAACTGGATTCTCCTGGGAAAATGCAGTAACCCAATTTTCAAAACCTCCATTGGGCTGAGCTATAACAGCTGTAGTTCCCCATGACAGCAAAGCGGACAATAAAATTTGTTTTTTCATCGTTTTTATTATTTCCAGCATCCTTATATTCTGAGGACCAACAAATATACTTTTAGCTAAAGACTTTCTATTTCATTTAAATTATCTGCAGATTCTCAGATTTAAAAAAATATTTTACTCATTTGTTTAGGAAAAAACTACTTTACAAAGCCGCATTGCGAGTGTCTGCCTTTTGCACCAAAAGAAAGAAATTCAATGCTGTTTTAAATTGTATCGGCAGCAATATGACAAGGAACAGTTTAATTTATTTTATTACACTAAATTTCCCGTTAAAAAGCACCTTTTCTTTTTTGTCGATTATATCATAAAAATAAACTCCTGTCGAGAACAAACTTGTATT
>CAISYK010000728.1 GCA_903889605.1 uncultured Bacteroidota bacterium | reverse complement strand
TTTCTTGGTGTTTCTTAGTGCCTTGGTGGTGAATATTAATAATGCTTGTCTAAACTACATTCAATGTTTTATTTTTTATTATCATCACACTGCCTTTCCAATCATTCAGTTCTACAAGGCTTTCCGGTATAGTCGGCATAAATTCATCGAATGCTTTTTTTATTCCATCCCAGTTATGATTATAATCATGGACAATAATAACCCCTCCGGGAGAAAGCCTTGAATAAAAAAATTTCAATCCTTCAATAGTAGGTAAATATAAGTCTGCATCAAGATGCACGAATGAAAACATTTCTTTCTCCAAACCTATTGATGTTGCAGGGAAGTACCCAGGATATAAAATTATTTGATCTCCTCCGTCAATGTATTTTTTTACTGTATCTAAATCGGTATCCGAAAATTCTTTTGTTGTATATTTTCCTCCCTGTTTATTTTCGTGAAACAGGTCATTTGCATTAAAGCCTTCAAACGTATCGAATAAATATAGTTTTTGTTTATTATTCATTTCATAAATAAGTTTTGCTGTTTCACCTTTATGTACGCCTAATTCAGCAAAATGTCCTAACACATTTTCTTTTTTCAATCTCTCAATCTGAAACCACATACTGTAAAATCTAATTTTATCAAAGTAGCTGTGTTCAAGTGATTTCAACCTGGCCGAAACCATTTTATTTTTAACAGCTTCTTCCCATTTATATGGTCTGTATATTTTATATGACCAAAATGTTTCCAGATACTTGTAAATCACAAGTGCCAGAATAAATATTAAAACTAGTGAAAAGATGTTGACTGTTATAGTCATATGTTGATTTATAGATGTTGGATTTTATTTATCAAAATTGTATTAATCGTTGCCAAAGCTATATAAATTTTATTTCTTGCCGCTGACAATTTCAAACTTTTGAACAATAGTCTCACCGGTTTCATCAACCAATGTTAATGTGTGAATACCTTCATCAGGACTTAATGCCATTTGATGAATGCCTTGTGTGCTGCCTATATATAAATCATCTAAATGCCAGTAAATAACGCTGTTTGCCATGCGGTGCGCAACCTGGAAAATTGTTTTTCCCAAAGTCCCATTTAATTCAACCGGAACATAAATTTTGCTTAATTGTTTGGGATAAATAATTTCCATTGCATTTAATCCGCTGGTTTCACAATCACTTCTGAAAGGGGGCAATTCTTTATAGCTGGCATTTTTTGATTTATAATATAATTCCATTGCCGGAGGCAGTACAAACCAGCTTACATGCTGCATTTTGCTGACATCTTCGCAATTACTATTTACACGGTACTTTCCCTCGGCATCTAAATGTATTATCCTGTGATATTTACAAGGTTCCGAACGTAATCCGGATTTCTGAATCCAGACTTGATCTACAGGCTCACAAATTTCTGCTGCTCTGCATCCGCTTTTACGGCATACTGCAGCTTTTTCCATTTCATCATAAGGCGGTGAAAACCATTTGCCGGGTTTTAATAAACTGAAAATATCAAACATAATCGGCGCAGCAGTTTGTATTCCAACAAGTCCGGGACGGCCTTCGCCATCAGCATTACCAACCCATACTGCAACAACATATTTTGGTGTAACACCAACTGCCCAGCCATCACGGTAACCAAAGCTGGTACCTGTTTTCCAAGCTACTTTACTTGCTGATGTATATTGTTTCCAGCCTGAATCCTCATCCGGGCGCGACACTTCAACCATTGCTTCGAAAGTTAAATATATGGAGGCTGCGTCAAGAGTATGTGTATCATCTAAGTCAGGAGTCTGTTTTTTCTGCGGTATGTAGCAGGGAGCATGAAAATCTTTTTTATCATATTTGCCGTTATAAATTGTATAATGATTAAGTGTTCGTGCCATGCTTGCATACATTCCTGCAATATCCCATAATTTACCTTCGGCACCGCCCAATATTATTGATAATCCATAATGATCTGGAGTATAGGTAAGTGTTGTCATGCCAATTTTTTTTAAGTTGTAATTAAATTTTTCAATACCATAATTTTGAAGCATGCGTACTGCCGGTATATTCAAACTCCTTGCTAACGCTCGTTTTGCAGGAACAGCACCATCGAATGTCATATTGTAATTTTGCGGAACGTAACCGGCAATTTGTGTTGGTATGTCCGGAATCATGGTAGAAGACAGTAATTCACCATCGTTGAGC
>CAISYK010000727.1 GCA_903889605.1 uncultured Bacteroidota bacterium | reverse complement strand
TACTGTTTTTCTTAAATACAAAAAATATATTTTTGATTATTTGGTTGCTGATAGTTACCTGCATTTGCTTTTTTACTGAAAGTCAAAATAATTAGTACAAGTTAAATCCAAAAGCTGGAGTAACGATGCTGAAGTAACCTTCTTTGTGTTTAATACTTAATACAGGAACCTTCGAGTGATTCACAATTTGCTGGGCAAAAGCACCCAAAAAAATGCCCGTAATCTTTGACTCATGTCCGGTATTAATTATAATCAGATCACAATTGTTTTCATTGGCATATTTAAGTGAGATCTGCGCAAGATTTTCTCCATTCACTATTGTTGTTTTGTAAGACAGCTTATCAGCGCTTATAATTTTTTCAACCGATTCGAGTTTAATTTTTATTTCATCCAATTCCTTTATATCTTTTGAACATGGGAGGCCAATTAAGTGAATTGCAGCACCAAATAAATCTGCGATAATCATCGCCATATTCACTTTTTCCCGGCTGTGTAATGCGTTGTCAATAGGTATAAGGATATTTTTGAACTCAAGTGTTTTACTTTCTTTCTGCATTGTTAATACAGGAACTTCCGAAAGCGTAACTACACGTTGAGAATTGCTGCCAAGAAACAATTCTTTATAACCTGAAATGCCATGCGTTCCCATAACAATAAGATCAATTTTTTTCTTTTCGGAAAAACTAATTATTTCAGAGTGAATTTGGCCGGTAGCTACATATACCTCAGGTATTATGCCAAATCTTTTTGTAATTGCTTCCGACATTTCTCCCATTTTTTTCTCGACAGCTCTTTCAAGCTCCAAAAGCGAAGGAAGTATTGTTTGGGTTTCAGGAACAACAGAAAAATAATATCCGGTAAATTCTACAACGTGGATTAAAAACAATTCAGCTTTTAATAAACCGGACAGTTTTATTGCCTCATTCATTGCTATATCTGATGTTTCAGAGAAGTCAACCGGAACAAGAATTTTTTTAATTTCAAGATTATTCATTGTAATTAGTTTAAAATATTTAATATGTTAATCCTTTTATAGGTATTGGAAAAACAAAATTCATCATTACATTGTTATTCGCTTTTCTCACGTGTTCAGCATATCCTGATAGACTCTTATGAAATACAACAGCAAATTCTTTAGCCAATTTGCTTATAATGGTGTTTACATTGCCGATCTCTTGTTTCAAAGCCTCTATTTTTACATCGTTAAAAGGGGGATATTTTCTTACAATTTCTTCAAAATTATTTTCAAAATTATTTTTCACTTCCTTGTAATATGCAAGCAGCAAAGGGTCAGCGGTAAATGTTTTTAGATGAGCTAATTTAACAGCATCAGCTTTTTCTTTCCTGCTTATTTTACGGTCTCCGCTTGAAGAAAGTACTGAAACAAGAATCGGAGCTTTTAGTAAAAGTTCTGTTTCTTCCTTTGGAAGTTTTTCAAATTGTTTTAATCGTATTCTTTAATTTGTATTTATTGATTATTTTGAAATAAGTTCCTTGATCGTATAATGACCAGCCTTGCTGAGTTGGGCTTGTAATTCATTCTCACTAATGGATGTGTTCATAGTAATAACCGCACTTTGCGGATGCAGCTGCACTTCTGCTTCCGTAACACCTGGGATTTTCAGTAACGATTGTTTTAC
>CAISYK010000726.1 GCA_903889605.1 uncultured Bacteroidota bacterium | reverse complement strand
GAATTTGACCACTTAGAAGGAATTGTGTTTTTAGATAAAGTTTCTGACAAAAAAAGTTTGATGAGTCAAGAAGAGTATCTTAAGGCTTTTGGTTAATAATTACATGAATAACAAAATCAAAATCTTCACAACTGGTGGCACAATAGATTGTGATAAAATTGATGCGAATACAAACGAATATTTTTTTACTGACACACATTTACCAAAAATGTTAGAACAAGCAAGAAATAAGGTTGATATAGAAATTGAAGTTCTAATGATGAAGGATTCACTTTTGATGAATGATGAAGATAGAGAAAAAATTACTAAAAAATGTTTATCATGCTACGAAAATAAAATAATTATTACTCATGGCACTGATACTATGCCAGAGACGGCAAAGTACCTAGGTGAGCGTGTTAAGAATAAAACGATAATATTAGTTGGAGCTATAATTCCATATAATAAAGATTCCTCTGATGCACTATTCAATCTTGGTACTGCATTCGCCAATGTTCAATTATTACCTAAGGGTGTATTTATATCTATGAATGGAAAAGTACTCAATTGGGATAATGTAAAAAAGAACAAGAAACTTGGCATTTTTGAAACTTTAATCTAAGACTCAGTCCTTTCTTGTATGTTGGAATTTTGCTATACTTTGTACAACATTTTATCAGTTAAATTTTATTAAATAATATGAACAGCGAATCAGAATTTTCTTTTGAGGGCAGTGGTGGAGAAGAAAAGAAAGTAGACCCTCTTGTTAAAGAAATACATACTGGCGAACGAGTATTGGAATATGTGAATGAGTATATGGATAAAAGGCCAGATGATCTGGAAATTCGTATGGAATCTTATTTAAAGCATGCAGAGACCAATCGCGAGACTTGGGAAAAAATGCTAAGTAAACTTATACCCGAAGAACAACTTGTTTTTAGATGTGCTCTAGCTCGAGGGTTAGAAGATTTTTACTATACTCATTATAATGCTCTTCGACACAGATTGTCAGAAGGTGGACTGGTTGAAGATTGATTTGATAAAATGGTTCCAACCTCATATCATGTATGGTCAGCTATAAAGAAGTCTAAACTATGCTATACTTAATAGAGTTTATAAACTATTTTAAACATTAATCATATGCAAAAAAATACAAAGATTTTCATTTTTATCTTGGTAGTTGTGCTGATTGTGATTTTAGGCTTATTTTATTTTTCAAAAAATAAAGGGGGTTCATCAAATCAAATAATTGGTGGGGACCGTGATGCGCATGGTTGTATCGGTTCGGCCGGGTACTCTTGGTGTGAAGCCAAAGTTAGTTGTATAAGAGTATGGGAGAGCTATTGCACGTCTGCAACGGCTAAAACGGTCACATTTCAGTGCGATTCTTCAAAAAGTATCATAGCTACCTTTTATCCTACAGATGACAAATTTGTTGATTTAAAACTAAGTGACAATAGAAATATGTCAGTTTCTCGCGCAATATCAGCATCAGGTGCACGATATGCTAAAGTTGATGAGTCTTTTGTCTTTTGGAACAAAGGTGATACAGCGTTTATAACCGAAGGAGAACAGAGTGCCGAAACATATTCAAATTGTATAATTAAATAATCACGCCTAAGTCACGTCTGAGATGGATGACGACAGCGGAAATTTTCCTTGCAGTGATATTGATTCAGTTTTTTTAGAAGAACTACATAATTTATGGTATGAAAAGAATAGTTAAAAAACAGATTGAACGCAAAGTTGCGATATTTGATATTGACGGAACGATTTTTCGTTCAAGTTTACTCATTGAAATAACGGAAGCTCTAATTAAAGAAGATGTATTTCCAACAAAAACTCGTAGTATATATGAAAAAGAATATAAACGATGGAGCGAGAGGAAAGGTTCCTATGAGGATTATATAATGGCTG
>CAISYK010000725.1 GCA_903889605.1 uncultured Bacteroidota bacterium | reverse complement strand
TGATGCTGTTGCAGTGAGTAAAGGTCCCGGTTCATACACTGGATTAAGGATAGGAGTGAGCACAGCAAAAGGTTTGTGTTATGCTCTAAATAAGCCTTTGATTGCTGTTAATACTTTAGAACATATTTCCTTGTCTGTTTTAGAAAATCTCAGATCTCAAACGTCAGATTTTAAATCTCTTCTATGTCCTATGCTTGATGCGCGCAGAATGGAGGTTTACTGCTCATTATTTGATTCAGAAATGAATATCCTGTATCCTGTTTCTGCCGAAATAGTAGATGAACATTTTTCGGATAAGATTTTATCCATCTTTGGAAAACGCACTGATGGGCTTTGTATTTATTTTTTCGGTGATGGTGCCGCAAAGTGTCAGGAGGTATTGTCACTAAATAAAAATATGATTTTCGTTGATAATGTTTTTCCTTCTGCTGGAAATATGATTTCACTTTCTGAGAAAGCCTTTGCTGATAAGCAATTTGTAGATACTGCTTATTTCGAGCCGTTTTATTTAAAAGATTTTGTGGCAGGGAAAAAGAAAAAGTGAAAATCTGCAGAATTGTTTTTATAACATAATCTTTAGAGAAAAGTTTTAAGAAAAAAGCGGTTGTTCTTAAAAACAACCGCTTTCTATACCATCGTCACCACAAACTAAGTTCCTGTATAAGCACAATAATTATCGGAGACTAACGGATAAATAATAAATATTTAGTGTTTATCTGTTTTGAATTACAATTCTGTTTACATAATTTATTTTCTCATTTTGCAGCATTAGAATATATACTCCATTACTCAAACTGCTTATATCAATAGTTTGTTTTGATGTGAAATTTATTTTTTCATTTACTATTTGCTGTCCTTGAATGTCCAATAATGAAAGTGTGATCTTTTGCTGAATATTGTTTTTATGCTCAATAGTTATATTGCTTGACGCTGGATTAGGGTATATATTTATACTATATAAATTATTGAATTCAGGCACAGCATTAATATTTACTGAGTCTACGCACATTTTTTTAATTCCAGATTCAAAAGTGTAAATATCTATTGAATTAACATTTCCTGTAAATGATAAATATGAATTTTCCCAATTATTAGTATTTGCTGCAGTTGTGTCCAGATTAACGGTAACTCCGCCTATTGTAACAGGGAAACTACCATTTAATGCGGTAAATGATGATCCGTTAACAGAAAACCCCATCTGGTTATATTGATTATAAAATCCGTAAATTTCATATGTGATTACTTGGCTGCTTCCATTGAAAGAAAAGTCAGCTGTATCATTGACACCGTACATTCCTTGATTCCCCAGCATCCACCCGGAGTTTCCCAAAATTGGATAAGTACCGCCTTGTGTATACCCCAATGTATCTCCGTTAGGCTGCCAATTATACGTTGTGAAATCATCACATCCGCCAATGCTTGCAGGGCTTACACACATTTTTTTTATTCCGGATTCGAAAGTGTAAATATTAATTGAATTAACATTTCCTGTAAATGATAAATATGCATTTTCCCAATTATTATTATTTGCTGCTGATGTATCCAGATTAACAGTAACTCCGCCTATTGTAACAGGGAAACTTCCATTTAATGCGGTATATGATGATCCGTTAACAGAAAATCCCATCTGATTATATTGATTATAAAATGCATAAATTTCATATGTTATTACCTGGCTGCTTCCGTCGAATGAAAATTCAGCCGTATCATTAACTCCGTACATTCCTTGATTTCCTAATATCCACCCGGAGTTCCCCAAAATTGGATAAGTTCCGCCTTGTGTATGCCCCAATGTATCTCCATTAGGCTGCCAATTATATGTTGTAAAATCATCACAAGTGGTGTTGTTTTGACTATAACTGATGGCCTTTATAACCATCAGCATGGTTATAAAGGCCATTTTTCTAAGTAAGTTAGTTCTCATATTGTTTATAGTTTATGAATGAATTTATTTATTATTATCAATAGTTCGGTAAAAATTTAAGCAGCCATACTGTTGATACTACCTAATGATAAAGCATCTCGATAAATTGCTTTTATTTTTTTGCAACTCAGGTCTAAATCTAAGT
>CAISYK010000724.1 GCA_903889605.1 uncultured Bacteroidota bacterium | reverse complement strand
TTTTTTTATTAAAGAAACAGCGGTTCACTTATAACGGGTAAATATCCTTTAAAAGGAAAAGCGCCCTAATTTTCCAACCGGCATTTTTATATTAATTGAATCTTAAACCGAATTTGTAGAGCCAATACTTAGTTATTTTTGTAAATAATTTGGCAATTATAAATATTATACATACATTTGTAGCTCAACTACAAGAAAATAAATTTTGAAAACAAGTTTAGGACATATTGCTGCCATACAAACAGGAATCTTTGCAAAACCCATTGCTGAAGGTGAAATTGTATATCTGCAAGCCAAGCATTTTGATAATGCCGGACAGCTTAATTCAATACTTCACCCCGATTTGACTAAAGGTAGCATTACCGAAAAACATTTATTAAGAGATGGTGATGTTTTATTTGCGGCTAAAGGCACAAAAAATTTTGCAGCTTTGTACGAAAGTGAAAGCCTGCCTGCTGTTGCTTCTACTTCGTTCTTTGTAATTCGTATTCAAAGAAATTTTTACCATAAAATTTTGCCGGAGTTTTTGGTTTGGCTTATTAATCATCCGAACTCACAAAAATTTTTGAAAGGAAAAGCAATCGGGACTTCCATTGTTTCCATTTCCAAAGCTGTGTTGGAAGAACTTGAAATTTCAATTCCTGATTTACAAACTCAAAAAGCAATTTTGAAAATCGCGCAGCTCAGGAACACGGAAATAGAATTGAAGAAACAAATTGAAACATTAAGAGAAAAACAAATTCAACAACAAATCATAAACGCAATAATATAAATTAAGATGGCTAATAAAATCAACAGCAGCGATGTAAAACAAATAGTATGGAAAGCTTGCGACACTTTTCGCGGACTGATAAACCCTGACCAATACAAGGATTATATTCTCACTATGCTTTTCATCAAGTATGTAAGTGACGTGCATAAAGAAAAGAAAAAAGAATATCTTAAAAAATACAACGGTGATGAAGCCCGCGCTGAGAGAGCCATGAAGCAGGAACGCTTTGTTGTTCCTGAAAATTCAAGCTTTGATTTTCTATATGAACATAGAAATGAAGTGAATCTTGGCGAACTCATTAATATTGCCTTGACTGATTTTGAAGAAGCCAACAGGCAAAAATTAAATAGTGAAGATGGCAGCGGTGTTTTCAGAAACATTGATTTTAACAGCAGTAATTTGGGGGATGTAAAAGAAAAAAACCAACGCCTGAAAAGCCTGCTCATTGATTTTAGCAATGATAAATTAGATTTAAGTCCGGGGCATTTAGCCGGGGCTGATATTATTGGCGATGCTTATGAATTTCTGATTGCCAACTTTGCCAGCGATGCCGGTAAAAAAGCTGGAGAATTTTTTACCCCAAGTGAAGTTTCTACACTCTTGGCTAAACTCACCAAATCAAAGCCCGGCGCAAGAATAAGCGACCCAACCTGCGGTTCAGGTTCATTATTGATAAAAGCCGGTAGAGAAGTAGGGTCAGATGATTTCTCTCTTTTCGGGCAGGAAGCCAACGGCAGCACATGGGCATTGGCGGTGATGAATATGTTCCTGCATGGCTTTGATAATGCAACCATTCGCTGGGGCGATACTATTCGCAACCCGAAATTGAAAGAAGGCGATTCGCTGATGAAGTTTGATACTGTTGTTGCTAATCCCCCATTTTCATTGGATAAGTGGGGCAAGGTGGAAGATAAAGAGGAAAGCAAAGCTGCAAAAAGTTACGATCCCGAACTTGACCCTTACAATCGCTTTTGGAGAGGCATACCGCCAAAGAGCAAAGGTGATTGGGCATTCATTTCACACATGATTGAAACTACCTACGAAGGCAAAGGAAAAGTAGGTGTTGTTGTTCCTCATGGCGTTTTGTTCAGAGGAAGCAGTGAAGGAAAAATACGGCAGAAAACAATTGAAGAAAATTTGCTGGAAGCAGTGATCGGTCTGCCTGCAAATTTGTTTTTCGGAACAGGTATTCCGGCAGCCATTATGATTTTTAATAAGGGAAAAGGCAAAAATAAAAATGTATTATTTATTGACGGCAGCAAGCAATATGAATCAGTGAAAAATCAAAACAAACTTCGTGATATAGATATTGAACACATTGTTACTACTTATAGAAATTTTTCTGCCGGAAAATTAAAAGCCGGAATTGTGGAAGATAAATTCAGTTATGTAGCAACTTTTGAGGAGATGCAGGAAAATGAATTCAACTTAAACATTCCACGTTATGTTGATACCTTTGAAGAAGAAGCAGAAGTGGACATTACAGCTGTACAAAAAGAGATTGTGACCTTGGAAACGGAACTTAAAAAGGTTCAATCCGAAATGGAAAAATATTTAAAAGAGCTTGGAGTATAATAAACCTGATTTTGCATAATAAACTTCATTGGTTTATTATTGAGGTTGCAAAACGAAATGAAAAAATATTTAAAAGAATAAAACACCAAATAACATGAGCTATTCAGAAAAAAGAAATAAAATTGATTCGCTTCAGCAAAAAGTAAATTCTCATGGAGAGTTGAGTGCAGATGTAAAAAAGAAAATCAATTATAAATTTCGATTGGATTGGAATTATTACTCTAACAGCATGGAAGGGAACACCCTCACTATGGAGGAAACCCGGAGTGTAATGGTTGGCAACCTTACAGTTGGCGGCAAGCCGATTAAGGATGTGCTGGAAATAAAAGGACACGATGAAGTGATTAGTGAAATGCTGAAAATTGGAAAAGGCGATGCTCGTCTTTCTGAAAAACGCATTAAGGATATTCATAAAGCCATCATGCACGAAGAAGATGAAACCCAAAGAAAAAAAATTGGTCTCTGGAAAAACGACCCCAATTATTTAATTAATTATAAAGGTGAACGCTTTGATTTTGCTGCGCCCGCCGAAGTGCCTGAGAGGATGCATGAACTGCTGAACAAAACCAATGCAGCTATAGATGCCATTCAACAAAACAAAAAAAATGCACCGCATCCGGTAGATGTTGCTTTGCAGTTTCATTTGGATTATGTAATCATTCATCCATTTTATGACGGAAACGGACGCACAGCAAGGATACTCACCAACCTGCTTTTGATTTCATTCGGCTATCCGCCGTTTTGGGTAAAGACGAATGAACGCGATATTTACAACCAATATATTGCCGACATACAAGGTTATAGCGGAAGCACTGATTTATTTTTTGAATCAGTATCAGATATGATTTTACGTTCGCAGCAATTGGTGTTAGATGCTATTGCAGGTAAAGAATTAGAAGAACCGGATGATATTGATAAAAGGGTTGCAATGCTCGACCGTAAATTGGATGGAATGAATGAAGAAATAAAAAAAATAAAAAATGAGGACGTGATGCAAGAGATGTTGAAAGAAGTGGTTGAACCGCTTTTTAGAAAAGTATTTGAAAAAGTTTTGAAACTGTCTCCATTATTTGCGTCAACGGAGTTCTCCCATCATATTGATGGCAGTGGCGGCGTACATCACAATATTAACGACATGATTGATGATATTGAAATAGGGTGGGAAGGAGAGAAAGGTAATATAGGAAAAATTGAGTTACACATTTATTTGAGCAAGTTGAAGAAGCTTGGTACAAAGGCATTTGATATAAGCGGTGAAATTAAAATCAATTTTGAAAAACACAAGTACCAAATTGTTTTGCAACAGGGCGAAACTATTGACCGCCTGTATCATCAGATACTTACACAAGAAAAAATTGATGAAGTGGCTTCAAGGGTTGTAAATATTATGTTCGACCGTATTGAAGAACAAATAAAAAATTATACGAAATGATTTTCAAAGATTTCTAACTATTTATTTTTAAATAAAAACAAAATACAATGCTAACACCAGAACAAAAAAATCAATTCAGTGAAATATTAGAAGAGTTGGGCAATACTCTTGACATTACCGAAACACAATACAATGCAGCCGTAAAAAGTTATGAAGCTGTTGGCAATTGGCTCTCAAAAGAAGATTCAGTACTTGCACCCTATAAACCTGAAATTCTCCCCCAAGGCTCTTTCATGTTGGGGACAATGGTGAAACCCGAAAGCGAAAATGACGATTTAGATATTGATTTAGTATGCCAACTAATGGGGAAACATCCGAATTGGACACAAGAACATTTGAAACAGAAGGTTTATGCTCAATTGAAAGCGCATGATAAATATCAAGACATGCTTGATGATGAGGGAAGGCGTTGCTGGACTTTGTTATATAGACAGGAAGCCGAAACAGAAAAGGAAAAATATCACATGGACATTTTGCCTTCTATTGTTGATTCTGGTTATAGAATAATTCTTGAAAAAGTATTCTCCGGTACTGAACTAAAAGACATTGATAAACTTGCCATCCGAATCACAGATAATCAAATAGAAAATTATTCCACCGAAACTAATCATTTGGAATGGTTAAAGAGTAATCCTTTTGGATATGGAAGATGGTTTTACCAGCAGGCAACCCTTGATTTTGTGAAGGCATTTTCTATTAATGAATCCATTCAGCCTGTTCCGAAATACAGAAAAGAGAAATTACCATTGCAACGAGTGGTGCAGATTCTGAAACGTCACCGCGATATGATGTTTCAGGGCGATGAACACAAATCTATTTCCATCATCATTACAACACTTGCTGCAAAATCATACAAAAAAGAAACGAATATTATTGATGCTTTGTTGAATGTGATTGCGCAAATGCCGTATCATATTGAGGAACGCTATGCCCCCGAACATGGAAAAAAAATAAAATGGATTGCAAACCCTGTAAATGACGAAGAAAATTTTGCGGATAAATGGGCGGATGAGCCTCAGAAAGAAAAAAACTTTTATTTGTGGATGAAGCGAGTGAATGCAGACATTCAAAATGCATTAGGCAAAAGAGGTGTTCATTTAATTCAAGAATCATTAGAAATACCCTTTGGCAAAAACACCGTTACCAAAGCATTTAGCAACTATGGCGAAAATCAATTAAAGAAAAGGGAAAACGGGGCATTGAAAATGGCTACAGGAACAGGGATACTTGGCAACGTTGGTTCAACAGTAAAAGGACACAATTTTCATGGCAAATAGTTTTAAAATACACAGTTTAAATATGGCCTTGCAAGCAGGAAAAATTAAATCTCTTTTCCCTACTTCTATACCATCCTACAATCAAAACTCTTTGACTTGGAAATATACGCTTGTGCCTTCACCGTTAAGTTGTGAATACGAGATAAAACTTTCCTATGTAAAAGGCGATCATCCGAATGTATTTGTTGTAAACCCTACACTTGCTTTGTACCCAGGTGAAACAAAACTTAAACATGTTTACGACACAAAGAAGCAGTGGCTTTGTTTGTATTACCGCAAAGGCAGAGAATGGAACAGTAGTATGTTTTTAGCCGATACTGTCATCCCTTGGACTTGTGAGTGGCTTTTGCATTATGAATGCTGGCTTGCAACGGGTACATGGCACGGTGGTGGTATAAACCATGAAACTGAAATCGAAAAGCAAGCCAACAAACAAAAAGAAGAAAATCAATGAAAAAATCAGTAGCGACAAGGAATAAATTAACCGTGGATACAAAAACATTTTATAACTCCAGCATCCCAAGCGACTGGACTACCCCTGAATTTGGAAATGTGTTTTCTTTTCTCAAATCATTTTCTTTTTCAAGGGAGCAATTGACAGATGAAAAAACTGCTGACGAAATTCAAAATATTCACTATGGCGATATTCATGCAACTTTTGAAAATGAAATTTTGGATTTTGAACTTGAAAGCAGAATCCCTTTTGTAAAAGACGGTTTAATAAGCAAGGCAGATTCGAGCGATGAAGAATTTCCATTACTTAAAGAAGGTGATTTGATTATTGCCGATGCTTCGGAAGATTATATTGGAGTTGCCGAATGCGTTGAATTGAAAAATGTAAATGGAAGAAAAATTGTGAGCGGGCTTCACACCTTTGCGGCAAGAGATACAAATGGAAAAACAGCCGGGGGCTATAGAACATACATTTTAAATAATCAACAAGTTGTTAGAGAACTTAGAAGAATTGCAACAGGAACTTCAGTTTACAGTGTTTCAAAAACAAATATTGCAAAAGTAAAACTTCCTCTACCTCCATTGCCAGAACAAAAGTCCATAGCCCACATCCTTAGTTTGATGGACACAGCCATCAATAAAAACAATTTGCTGATTGCGAAAAAAAAATTGCAAAAAAAATGGTTGATGCAAAATTTATTGACCGGAAAGAAAAGGTTGAAAGGATTTAAGGGAGAGTGGAAAGAAACAACATTGAGCAAATTGTTTGATAGAGTAACAAGAAAAAATACGGAGGTAAATACTAATGTTGTTACCATTTCAGCTCAAAGAGGATTTGTGAGGCAATCGGATTTTTTTAATAAGACAATCGCAAGTGAAATTTTAGATAATTATTTCTTAGTAAATAAAGGAGAGTTTTGTTACAACAAAAGTTATTCAAATGGTTATCCGTGGGGAGCAACAAAACGATTAAATGATTATGACAAAGCTGTTGTAACAACACTTTATATATGCTTTGGCATTAAGGATGAAAAAAAATGCGAGGGAGATTTTTTTGAACAATTTTTTGAAGCAAATTTTTTAGATAAAGGGCTTACACAAATTGCACACGAAGGAGGCAGAGCGCATGGCCTATTGAATGTAACTCCCTCTGATTTTTTCTCATTAAAAATCACAATTCCAAAAATAGAAGAACAAACTGCCATTGCACAATTGCTACAAGCAGCTGATAAAGAAATTCAAATCTTAAAAACCAAAACTGAAAAACTGAGAGAGAAGAAAAAAGGATTGATGCAAGTTTTATTAACGGGAAAAAAAAGAATGCAAAATGTGGAAGTTATATAAAGACACTGTTCACAATGAAAAATATCTATACAAGTTTCTTTCAGAAGAAAACTTGCAGAAATTTTTAAACAATGGAGAAATTTGGTTTTCGCTTGCAAGAGAATTTGGCGATAAGATGGAATGTACTACCATTGATGATTTTACAAATGGCAAGTTAAATATCAAAAAAATCCAAGAGAGGCAAAACAAATATCTGATAAGCTGCTGGCACGCTGCCACCAAAGAAGTTTTATCAATGTGGGATACTTATGTAGACACCCCTGAGAAAAGAAGAAAAGTTGCATTACGGTTTTTGAAAAGTGATTTGATACAGTTTATAAAGCAGTCGAGTAACCTGCCTCCAAATACAAAAAGTTCAATTCATGGAAAAGTTATTTATAAAAATATTATCGGCAAGAGCAAAAGCTCTTTACAGAAAAAACGCATTCAATATTTTTCATTCAGAAAAGAATATGCCTTTAGATATGAAAAAGAATATCGCTTCGTTATTGCACTTAGCAGGCCATTTGAACAAAAAGGCTGGAGTTTAAAAATTGGGAATGAAAATCAATTATTATTTAAAATATTAATAAACCCGCTTTTAAAAAAAGCAGAGTACCAAAAAACAAAACAAAAATTACTAAACAGCCCGCAAGGTGATAAAGTGACCGAATCAAGTTTGATAAAATGGTTACAACCTGAATCTAATTTGTGGGATTAAAAAAACAAGATGAGTGTAACTTCAATTTCACCGGCAAATAAATTTCTTCTTTGGGGAAAAGCTGCCGGAAGATGCCAATTCAGTGGGTGCAACAAAAAACTTTTTAGAGATGCGTTAACAAAAGGGGAATTCAATCACGCATATATAGCACATATTGTTGCTGATGTTCCGGGAGGACCAAGAGGGCATGTAACTAAATCCGATTTGCTAAAGGACAAACTAACGAATTTGATGCTACTCTGTGACAAACACCATAGGTTAATTGATAAGGTAAAGGTGGCTGAACATCCGGTTAAATATCTTACGGAAATGAAAAAGGAGCATGAAGACAGGATTGAAATAGTTGCAAGTATAAAGCAGAATATGCACAGCCACATTGTAACCTACAAAGCAAATATAGGCTCGCATACACCGGAAATTACTTATGAAACTGTTAGAGAATTTCTTTTGCCTACACACTACCCTGCAATGCCTTCTGCAATTGATTTGAGTTTAGGCAATAGCCCATTCAGAGACAAAAATGCAAGTTTTTGGAAAGCCGAAGTGGAAAATCTCGAAATGCAATTCAAAGATCAGCTTACCCCAAAATTCAGAAAAAGTGAAGTGAAACATCTTTCCGTTTTTGCATTTGCGCCGATGCCTCTATTGATAAAATTGGGAACATTGATAAACGATATTCAAAACGCAGAAATTCATCAGCCTGTAAGAAATCCGAAAACTTGGAACTTAAATGATAATTCGCAACCAAATGTTTTTTCATTAACAAACCCTATAAAATCAATCCCAATTGTTGCCTTAAATATTTCATTGAGTGCAACAATCAACAACGACAGAATTACAAGTGTATTAGGAACAAGTTGTTCCATTTACACGTTGACAATTGCGAGCCCTTTCAATGATTTTCTTAAATCAAAAAAGCATTTGCAGGATTTCAGTATTGAGATTCGGCAATTACTGAATAACATAAAAGCAAAATATAACGCTCAAACACCTTTACATATTTTTCCGGCAATGCCAATTGCAACTGCTATTGAATTGGGGAGAATTTGGATGCCCAAAGCGGATATGCCTTTAATAATTTATGACGAGAACACTATCAACAGTGGATTTGTTAAAGCGGTAGAAATAAAAAACGATAAGTAATGAAGGCACCCGGTTTTAAAGAAGACCATATAAATCAAATACCTGCTTTGCAATTATTGCAAAAGCAGGTATAAATTTTAAATAAATTAATAAAAAAGCTAAAATGAAATCAGAAGAAATACAACAACTTTTTGCACAGTTTGAATCTGTAGCATCAGAAATTGAAGGAATAGAATGTTGGAGCGCGAGGGAAATACAATCCCTATTGGGATATAGCAAATGGGAAAATTTTGAAAAGGTTATTCAAAAAGCCAAAGAGGCTTGTAAAAATGCAGGGGAAGAAATTGACCATCATTTTCCTGACATCAGGAAAACGATACCGATGCCAAAAGGTGCGGAAAA
>CAISYK010000723.1 GCA_903889605.1 uncultured Bacteroidota bacterium | reverse complement strand
TACTTGGTAAAAAAGAAAGGGCTGTATTATTACACTCTGTTTTTCAAATTAATCATCAGTGAGTGTTATTTCCGGATATTTATTTCTAAAATACTGTCCTTTATATTTACGTAATAAGTAATTTACATTTGTAATTTCTGAATTTATACAAAATGAATCGTTAATTGATTTAGCGCCATATTTGTCTATCATCATTTTTACAAATTTGGGGCTAATAGCATCCGAAGTAATAAAGTTTCTGATAGCTTCACCTTCATCATATGATAAAGCGGCGCCATTTTTTTTAAAGCCGCTTATTAAATCATCAAAACCAAACATCATTTCAATTCCTTCGTCAGGATTAAAATATACGCCCACTCCATTTTCTGAATTAAGTAATTCATCAGGTAAATTCATTTTTGGAAAAGGGTTTTCTAACCCATGTTTTTTCATGTGTGCCTCTAATTCTTCTTTTGAAAGTGATTCATATTTTTTTCTGTCTTTCTTTTGTAATGCGGCAGCCATTGACAGCCCGTCTTTAAAAATCATTAAATCAGAACCAAAAAAGGAAACAAAATCTGAATGATGTTGCTTTATGATCTCTTGGGCTTTGCTTAAAAGTTGCTTGTCGTAACGGTAAATTATTCTTGAAGCACTTCTTCCAAAATCTTTTTTTAATTTATCAATATTGATTTTATCCAATTTACCGCAATCATGCTGGACTCCTGACCAATACCAATAATCACCGTAGGGAGCGATACCTCCAAAAATAATATTACCAACTTTAAATATTTTACTTTGCCCTGTATCTAAACGAACTTTATATTCTGTTTCATTAATTATATTTTCTAAGATCAACGTACTGTCTATTGATGAAATGACACGATAGTATGAAGTATATCGTTCGTACCAACTCCTTACACCATTATTTATTTTTTCTGGTAAATCAAGCGTTTTAGCCAATAAATCCGTTACTCCTAATCCTGACCAAATAGTATTTTCCTGGCAAACAAAATCGTCAATGGATGCAATCTCCATTTTCCCTTTATTGGTTTCAACTATATACCTATTAAAACTTAGCCTGAATAAAAATGAATTTATGCCAATCCAAACCAACTTACGTTTAAAGTCCCAGCCGAAATCGTTAGGCTGCGATAAAAATTCTTTTATACCGGAAATTCGGGGAACATTCTGAAACTTTTCAGTTAAAAATTCAGAAATATTTTTAGAGAGTAAATCTAAATCATTGTGATTGGGTGCCATGATTAACTCAGGATCAAATTCAAAAAATATGTTATGAATAAAATACTTTATTCTGTTTACATCAAACGATTCTTTTATTTCATTTTCATTGTTTACAAAAAGAGGTAAAGGTGTGTCAAATAATTGCTTATTATAAAACTCTAAACTCTTCCAAAGCCCAATTTCACAGTGTAAGTCTTCCGCAAATTCAATTAGCAGGGTTGATAATATTTGTCTAAGTTTTTTGTCCAGCTTTATAGTATCATAAACATATTGGTTTTGAGTTGATGCTATAAGTTTCTCCATTCCGTTTATGATTGGGATTAAAAACCTGTCTTCTTTACTGTTAAAACCTTTTGGTCTATTATTTTTAAAATCTGTTTTCATACTTTTAAACTTTTTATATTTTC
>CAISYK010000722.1 GCA_903889605.1 uncultured Bacteroidota bacterium | reverse complement strand
GTTGTAAAAAAATATGCTGCAGAAGTTGTTGCAATTGAACAGCCCATTAAAGACCTTTTTACAATTCAAATGAAATCCCTGAATGGGATGTTCAAATATGCACCAGGGCAGTTTCTGCATCTTGCGCTAGACGCGTATGATCCCAGCTCGGGGTGGCCCGAGTCCCGCTGCTTTAGCATGCAATCTACCGCGATGGATGAATTGCTGAAAATTACCTATGCTGTAAAAGGCCGGTTCACCGGCAGAATGGCTGGCGAATTAAAAGTCGGTAGTATAGTTACCCTAAAGTTGCCTTATGGCGAATTATTTACACAGGAACATGTTCATAATAATACCGTTTTCATTTCTGGAGGAACAGGTATAACACCATTTCTTTCCCTATTCACTGATAAGAGTTTTGCCGGGTATACAAACCCATATTTATTCGCTGGTTTTAGAAGCCTGGAATTTAATTTGTATCAAAATGAGCTAGTCCTTGCAAAGCAACATAATAACAGCTTCCATATTACTTGCATTTATCAGGACAAACAGGGAATGCTGGATATTGATAAAATTATTGCCAAAAGTGATCGGGAAAGCTCTTTCTTTATTTCCGGACCTCCTGCAATGATCAAATCCTTTAGAGCCTTCCTTCTTCTAAATGGATTAAAAAGAAATCAAATTAAAACTGATGACTGGGAATAATCCATGATAAAAAAAACAGTTTTAATCACTGGCATTAACGGGTTTTTAGGAAGTCATATAGCTAAGCAATTATCGGGTGAGTTTGACATCATCGGACTAGAAAAAAATAATGACAGCTTATTCAGATTACACGGCCAAAATTTTAAAGTATACTCATCAGAAAATGAAAACTTAGAAAAGGTCTTTTCAGAGAATAAGATTTTCGCACTTATACATGCCGCTACAATATACCGCAGAGAATCTGACCCTCTTGAAAATCTAATAGAGACAAATATTAAATTACCTGTGCGACTTTTAGAATTATCAAATAAATTCAATGTTTCACTATTTATTAACACAGATAGCTATTTCAACCGCCCGAATTCAAACTATGCATATTTGTCGGATTATACATTATCAAAGAAACATGCACTTGAGTGGCTAAGAGAAATTAAGGGGAAATGTCTGGTAATAAACATGAAACTTTTTCATGTTTTTGGACCGGATGATTCACCAGGGAAATTTGTTCCTTTTATAATTGCGGCACTGAAAAACGATCAAACCACTATCGATTTGTCACCAGGAGAACAAAAGAAAGATTTCATTTTTGTGAAAGACGTTGTAAATGCATATAAGGTAATTATAGATCATGCTGACAAGTTTGAGGAAGGCATCTCCGAGTATGAAGTCGGGATGGGAACTTCTGTAACGATTAAATATTTTGTATCAATGGTTAAAGAAATAGCTAACAGCACGACCAAATTACAGTTCGGAGCTTTACCATACAGAGAAAACGAAATAATGGATGCTTATGCTGCTAATTCAAAATTACTATTATTGGGTTGGAAGCCAAAATATTCGTTGATAGAAGGACTAATACAAACTATTAAATAGCCAATGCTAATGCCGGTCATTTCACAACCCCTTTTATCAATTACGATTCCAACTTACAACAGAGCAAAAATATTAGACGAATCATTATCTAAGATATTACCACAGATTCTTCCATATAAAGATGAAATAGAATTTATCATTTCGGATAATTGTTCTACCGATAATACACAGGAAGTTATTAAGAAAAACAAAAATAAGTTTCCGGCACTAAATTTGATAACAAATTTACAATCTGAAAATACTGGCTACTTTGGTAATTTCAAGAAATGTAAAGAACTCTCCAATGGAATATATTTTTGGCTTCTGTCAGATAATGAACACATATTTGATGGGGTGATAGATATAATAATAAGGACTATTCATTCAAATAAGGAAAATGTTGGCGTTTATTATCTTGCAGATCTTAGTAGAACCAGATCTAAAAATTTGGATAATGATGCATATTGTCCGGAAATTTTTCAAACAACTTTTCACAATTTTATAAAACACGATGCAGCCTATAGATTAACCTCAATAAGCTCCGTTATTTTACTCAATGACAAACAATTTGATGAGCAGGTAATTTCTAAATATGATGGGAATCCATTTTTAGGATTCCTATTTCTTGGTAATGCGTTAAGAATAAATGATAGAATCACTAAAATTTCCGGAAGATTTTATCGCTCAGCGCCCTGTCAAGTCTATTTTGATATTTTCAGAGCATGGACAAAAGATATTATGGAGTGTGTCGAATATATGAAAAACTGTGACCTTTTATCAAATGGATCAGAGGTTCTGTTTGTCAATGGGTTCCTTAAATCCATTGTTTACGATCATGTCTTTTATTATTGTATACATGGCGAATTGCACGGAAAAAGCTATGGGTCAAGAAATAAAATAAATATCCTACTGGATTCATACTACAATCACAATGATTATTATAGAAAACACATTTCGCCCTTATTTCATTTTCCTGGTTTCATTTTATCAGCCGTCAACTTGACATTGAGAATTAAGAATAAATTAGGAAAATTATTTCGAAAATTGTATTACTGACCAGTAAAAATCATTATTACAAATTTCTCGCTGGAACCTGCAATCTATCATATTTAAACCTACTCCTAGGATTTCATGAACTATATTAACG
>CAISYK010000721.1 GCA_903889605.1 uncultured Bacteroidota bacterium | reverse complement strand
CACTAACTTGTCCAGTAGTATTTTTTAATGTGCGCCAAATAATCGTCTTAAACTCTTCTTCTTGTATAAATTCAGGCTCTCTTAAACCTGCTTCTTCACATAAACGAATAATATCACCTGTTCCTGTTCCCATCCGTTCGATATAACCAGCCAAATACATTGGTTCAGCCAATAAAGGATTAGCAGGAATTGAACTATGTGGCTGCCTTAGTTTGGCTGTACTTAGCCCAAAAGGTAAACTGCCTGGATTCCATATTTCCAATCTGTCCTTAAAAAGCATAACCTGAACACTTCCGTTGCTTGTATAATCACGATGAGCGATAGCATTAACAATTGCTTCTGAAACAGCACCACGTGGAAGTTCATAATCAACAGGTACTTGATTGCTAATTTCACGAGTTCCAACCGTAACATTCACTTTTGACAAAACAAAATCAACAGCCTGATTAACCAATTGAAATACATCGCCTTTATACACCTGATGGGAGGGAATTGGTTTTGTAATTCCTGTTCCATGAAAATGAGCACATTTTATTTCGGAGGTGATGAAAAACCGTTGAGGTTGCTTGCCAAACAATAAAATGGCAGCATTGGCTAATTTATTATCCGATAATAAGTTTAGATGTGTGAGAACGGTTGTTGGCGAAGATTCGATGGGTAAAGGGAAATTTCTTTTTACACGGGCAATCCTTACAAACTCAGCAATTTTCCCTTTATCAATATCCACCATTTTGGCATCGACAGTTGCAGCATCAAAAGGACCTGAACGAATAAACTCATTTTCCTTCAAATAATTAACCAGGGAAGCATACACATTGGACACCAATTCAGAATCTGAATTAAAACGTCTACGAATTAAATCTAATCCAGCTTTTTGAATGAGTTTTACCATTTTGGGGTGACGAACAAAAGCTGCGTCTCCTTTTAAATAAATCAGCCGTGTTTTGTGTTGTTTGGTAGCTTCATCAAACTCAAGCTCGGTAGGTGAATAGCCATTTGCATCTTCATAGCCATAATCAGCACCAAACAGCCCCAGGTATATATCTGTTTTTGAAACTTCCTTAATGTAAGCTACCTCCGTTTTTTTGTCAACAGCAGGTAGATTCTCGAATAGAAAAGGTTCAAAAAACAAACCCAACAATGGGTCGCTATTCAGGTAAGTAAACAGCATTTGTCTTTCATTGGCAAATTCCTTTTGTACACTGCTTATGAAGACCTTTAGTTTTTTCATTTAAATTATCAATTGAGAATGATTGTGGGATATTATTTCCTATTCATAGTCAAAGCCATTTCATACTCTTTCTCATAAGGCAAGCCCAACTGCGAAACTTTATCTGGAGCAGACAAACTCCAACTCACATAATAATACGCTAAAATATGATAACCAGAAAATACTTTTCCTGAAATAGAATTAACTCTGTAATCCATTTTGTCGGGTCTGTAACCTTGTGTTCCTTGCATAGCAATCTCCATAGCTACTTTCTTGATTTGCTCAATTGGCATTTCCTTGAAATATTGCAGAGCATCCACCATAAACATAACCACTGCCATGTTTGTACCAATGGTTTCCTGGGACTTTTGGAACTTATCTTCTTCTCTTTGTTTATAGAGGTCTTTGGGAGCTTCTAAAGCGTATGGGTCGTTTTCAATTGAAGACAAAAGGTTATCAATATCAGTACGCTTGGTGCGATATTCATTTTCATTAACGAGTTCAAAATTCTTTTCTAGTTTTAAGTCTTCCGCCCAATGCAGCACCATTTCGTACTCTTCAGCAGGTTCTCGGTCTTCTCGGTATTGCAAATATTCATCGTAAAATAGTTGTGCTTGTTTTAATTCATTCGGTGTTGCCTGAAAATCTTTTATCAGGTCAATGCCGAATAATTCTTTGAATTGAAGAGCATTCACAATATTGTAAACCTTACTTTTTGATAGGATTTCTTTTGGAGAAATTTCAACAATTCTTTTATCAGTTACAGCCTTTAACCCCTCCTGAATCAGCGTATGTAGAGAAAGGAATTGATAGGGTCTTAATTCAGCATATTTATTGTAAAGAAAATCTTCAATGAATAAATCTATTGGTGTATTATAAATTTGAAGATTAAGCCCGCTAAAAATACCATTACAATAATTTGTCAGGGAATCATCAGAAATCCCAATTTTTTTTAAATTTCTTAATTGTGGCTCAAGTGTCTTTATGAAATCGGTTTTATGCTGATGTGTTGAAATGAATAATTGATTTAATCGGCCCTTCCTTGCTTTTATTACAAAATCTAAATGAACAAATTCATGCATGATTAAATGCTCAACTGCAGGGTAGTTTGGTTTATATCTTACTACATGTTTAGGTCTGTCATAATTTTCGGCAAATTCAATTTTCGCTGCCGTAGATATTTGGTTATCTTCAACAATATCAATCTCAGTGCCTCCATCAAATTCAAGTTTATGCCTGAATTCTCGAAATATCTTGTTGCCAGCGTCAGTTGTAATTATTCTCTTTGAAATTTCAAAAGCCTGCTTTAATGAATTTTGATAAAGAACATCTTTGGTTTTATTTAGTTTTATTGCTTGAATTGTATTATAAAAAGCGGAATGTAAATCATCCTCTTTTTCAGCAATCACCCCTAAAGCAAAATGAGCATTAGGATAATCCTTGTTTATTTTCAAAGCTTCCCAATAGAATTTTTTTGCTTCTTCTAATTTCCCTTGTTGCATTAATACAAACCCAATATTGGTAAGACTTATAAAGTCCTTTGTATTTGCAATCAAAGCTTGGTCATAATACTTCATCGCAGTTGGAACATCATTCTTAAATTTTGCAAAAATGTTTCCCATCATAAGCAAAGCCCATCCATTTTTGGAGTCCCAGCGCAGAGCATCAATCAAACAGTTAATCGCCTCTTCTTGGTCTCCTTCTTCTGAAAGAATTTGTCCATAAATTCTGTGATACTCGGAGTTGGTAGGGTTTTTCTTTATTAGTTCTTCTAAAATCAATTTAGCTTCTGGATATTTACCTTTCTCACTCAGCGCAATGGCTTTTTTATAATCTGCCTCTTGTGAAAGAATGGAGGGAGTGTCTATTTCTATTTTAACCAAATCATTTTCAATTGAAACCTTTGGCTTATAGGGATGATAGGTGTAGTACTCCTGAAACTTACTGATTATACGTT
>CAISYK010000720.1 GCA_903889605.1 uncultured Bacteroidota bacterium | reverse complement strand
TTATTAGGATGTGGGTTACATAATTTTAGAGTCAAGCAAAGAAGAAAACAATAATACCTTAACTTATATAAAGTCTATTATTAAAAATAACCGGTAAATAAATGTAAGGAGGAGGGAGCGCTTTTGAGATCAATGCTGCTTCTGCTAAGCGCCTGCGGTGCCCTTCCTACGCGCCTGCCTTGAAGAATGCAGAATTACTTCAGCATCAATTCAGCTTTTTTTAGATTTTAACTTTAAAGATTAAAGATTTATTCAAGATTGGCGAGCGGCATATTGCAATAAAAATAATGTGCGCTTAATTGTAGTGAAAACGTTTATTAAAAATAATAATCGTTAATAACGGTATTGACGGTAAAAGGTAATAATATCAATTCTCTTTTCGCAATAATTGCGGGGAGACATTCCAATGCTCTTTATCTCCGGTTTTAACGGAGGCTGTTTTATGATTCAGACGTAAAATAATTCCTATGCGGGTAGTTCCATCGCTGCCATTCCATGAAACCCGGTCACCAATATTAAATTTTGACATAGACATCAAGGCACCTGCTTTTTGCATTAAGTGCAGACGTTCAACTACCATTTGGTTCAGAATGATAAGTTCATTATTTGATAAGCCTTCAAGCAAAGGTTCAAATTTGCGAATGATGGCATTTGTATTATCAATTTCAGGCATGACAATTTTTATTTTTTATTGATTCTTCTATGCCGATTGCTTGGTTTATACACTTAGTCTTAAAAACTCATTCTCTGACAGATGAACGCGGTTGAGTTCTTCAAATTTAGTTTTGAAGTTTTGCTCAAGTGATTTTCTATCAACAATATCAGAACGATAAATATATTTAAGCTCTGTCAGTTGCTTGATTAAATTTTCTTCTATTTGATTTTCTTTAGTCATTCAAAATTTTGTTCAAATTTACTTTTTTAAATCGGTTAATCTGTCTGTATTCTCTTTCATCGGTTTGGGTTCGTTCTTTTGTTTTTCTTTTTTTGCCCTGATTATTTTATAATTTCTATTGCTTTATACCAATAAAAAAATGCTTCGGGATTAGTGCGCTTAAATACATCAAATTTATGAAAACGCTTATTAGTTATTGACCAATCTTTAATTTCTTGCGGACTATTGTACCGCGCGGGGATTTCTTTTGCACTTTGTTTAACAAGTAAACTTAAATACGCAGCCTTCGCAGCGCATATAATGGCAGATTCAATTCTGAATTTTTCAATGAAAATAAAATTAAATATCTTTTTTATTCCTGTTTGCAGGTGTAAAAACTCTTTACTTTTTTCATTGCGCTCGCAAATAATAATACAGGTATCAAAAATATCTTGCAGCACATCATCGGATGATATTTTCATTTCACGGTAACCGATTTCGCTTTTGGCAACGGGATGAAAAGTTTTAGTTACAGCGTCAATATTTTTTGCTTCGTCAAATAAATGCCCAATATCATAGAGTTGCTTTATTATTTCGGCAGGTTTATCTTTGGTGTACAAAATCCCTG
>CAISYK010000719.1 GCA_903889605.1 uncultured Bacteroidota bacterium | reverse complement strand
GTATATTTTCCAATCTGCACCTTCCCAATTTATTTATTTCCATTAAACTTATTCTTTCCAATAATCTGCTTGTTTTTATTTTTCCTGCATTAATAGTATCTTTGAAAAACTTGTTCTTCATCGTTGTAGAATAATCATATTGGTTTGTTTTATGAAAAAAACCAGACATTTCCTTTTATTTGCCTTTATATCTGCATTCATGCTGCTTGCCAAACAAGGTATGCCGCAATCGTATTTTTTTAAAAATTATTCTGTTGAAGATGGCTTGCCATTTATATCGGTATCAGCAATTTTTCAGGACAGCAAGGGTAATCTCTGGTCTGGCGGTTATGGCGGTTTAAGTAAATTTGATGGTGTTTCTTTTACAAATTTCAGCCCTAAAAACGGCTTGCTGAACCATTCTGTCACCTGCATTACAGAGGACAATTCAGGTAACTTATGGATCGGGACAATAAGCGGCATAAATAAATTTAATGGTGATAAATTCATAGGATATACTGCTGATAATGGCTTGCCATCCAACTCCATTACGGCATCATTAAAAGACTCTAAAGGTGATTTATGGTTCGGAACCGACAAAGGCATCAGCAAACTTTCAGGCGGTTCATTTATTAATTATTCCACAAAAAATGGACTAGTCGGGAATAATATTAATTGTATTTACCAGGATGATTCGGGCAGTATATGGATAGGGACAAATGATGGAATAAGTGTTTTTGACGGTAAAAAAATAATAAATTACACTGCATCAAATGGGCTGTCATTTAACTATATCAATAGTATAACACAAGACTTACAGCATAACATTTGGATTGCGGCATCAGCAGGTTTATGTAAAATGAATAATAATAAATTCACTTACTATTCTAAAGAGCAAGGCTTATTTGATTCGGATATTAAATCAATAATCACTGACTATAAAAATACGCTGTGGCTTGCCACCAACAATGGTTTGGTGAAATTCTGCCCGGCAGGTTCCTGTGGCGAAAAGGAAAAATTTGTCAAGTATTCCCTTGGAAAAGATAATAACAGCAATCTGATAGCCTGCCTTTACCAGGATTATGAGCATAATTTATGGATTGGAACGTATGCTGGTTTGTTTAAATACAGGGGCAACCCCTTTGTTAGTTACGGCATTGCAGAAGGTTTAAGCAGTCAGTTTATTTACGGCATTATTCGCGATTCAAAAAATACTCTTTGGGCAGGTTCTAAAGATGGCGGCTTGTATAAATTTGAACCCGGCAGATTTACTCAATTTAGTCAGCAAACAGGATTAAAAGCTAAAAGTGTAAATTCAATTTATGAATATACTCCCGGGATATTATGGCTTGGTACAGATGCTGGCTTAATGCTTTATGATGGTAATACACTTATCAAAAAAAATGATTCATCGGGTGTTTTCAGCCATCCAATAAATTGTTTTTTTAAAGATTCTAAAAACAATTTGTGGATTGGCGGTAATGATGAAGTGTTTAAATACAATCCTTTGGCTGAGCTTGGAAAAAGTCCAAAATTTACCCGATATAAATTTAAAGGAAGACATGAAAACTTTTCGGTATGGACCATCATTGAAGATTTAAAGGGAGCAATTTGGATAGGAACATATTTAGGCGGATTAATCAAATATGACGGCAAAGAATTTATTGAATACAGTGAAAAGTTAGGTTTGAAAAACGATTCGTACCTGACATCAATAATTGATAAAGAAGGTAATATTTATTTGGGTGCCCTTGATGGTTTATGGATGTTTGATCCTGAATCTGAGAATCCGAAAATAACAAATTTTAACCAGGCCGATGGAATAAGCTCTGATTTGATTTACTCAATTACTTTCGGTAAAACACAAAATGAGATTTGGGCAGGAACAAACCAGGGATTAAATAAAATTGATATTGCTGAATTTAAAAAATCAGGTAAAAAAAATATTATTCCTTTTGGTAAGGAAGATGGTTTTTCAGGTGTAGAATGCAACTCCAATGGTAATTGGGTAGATAAAGACGGCACCATTTGGTTTGGCACTGTTAATGGCCTTATAAAATATGATCCAAATGAATATATCGAAAACACAGCTGAATCCAAAACGAGTATTACAGGATTCAGATTATTTTATAAAGATACTGTATTAACAAATAAAATGCATTTATCGTACAGCGATAATAACATAACGTTTTATTACTCTGGAGTAAGCCTAACTAATCCGGCAAAAGTACAGTATTCACACATTTTGGATGGTTTTGAAAAAAACTGGTCACCTTCAACAAAAGAGCGGCTGGTAACATTTTCCAATCTTCCTTCAGGAACTTATACTTTTAAAGTAATCAGCGCTAACAGCGAAGGAGTCTGGAATAAAATCCCGGCAAGCTTTACATTTACTATTAATATACCGTTTTGGAAAACATGGGGATTTATTTTCACTTCAGTATTGCTTACAATAACAGCCTTTATGTTTATAATACGATACCGAATAAGGAAAATTAAAAATAGTGAAAAGCAAAAAACAGAACTCAACAAAAAAATTGCAAACATTGAATCACAAGCCTTACGAGCGCAAATGAATCCGCATTTTATTTTTAATACTCTTAGTTCGATACAGCATTATATATCCAATAATAATACTGATGCAGCGCTGAAATATTTATCAAAATTCGCTAAGCTGATGCGTAAAATAATGGAAAATTCTAAACAGCAAATGATCGCAGTTGCGGAAGAAATTAATGCTCTTAATTTATATTTGGAATTAGAAGTAATGCGTTTTGATAAAAAATTTGAATACGAAATTGTTGTTGATCCAAACATAGATCAAAATTACGACCGCATACCTTCAATGCTCATTCAGCCTTATGTGGAAAATGCAATTATTCATGGATTACTACCCAAACAAGGACAGGGGAAAATTTCAATCACTTTACAAAAACAAAATGATACTATACTCTGTGTTATTGAAGACTCCGGCATTGGACGTGAAAAATCAAACGAATTCAAAAAGAACCGCATTCAGCAGCATAAATCTATGGGAATGAGTATTACAGAAGAACGACTGGCTGTATTGAATTCAAGTTTGAGCAGCAACATACATTGTGAAATAATTGATATTCATCAGAATGGTGAACCTGCAGGAACCAAGGTAAGACTTGTCATTCCGCTTGAAGTGAATGAATAGTTTTAACAATTAGGCCATTTTACAATTGGACAATTTTGAATTCAGTCCCTTTGATTGTTGATTGTGTGATAACGAAATAGGGCGCTTGTGATAGTGTGCTTCAGTGAGATAATTTTTTTGTTAGTAAATTAATTAGTTTGGATTAGTATAAACGCAGCCCTTAAATTCGTAAATTCGTAAATATTCATTTATCAATAACCTTAACCATATGATAAAAGCAATTGTAGTTGATGATGAATTAGGCGCCCGCGAATCATTATCAAAAATGATAGAAAAAAATTGTAAGAATATTGAAATCGCTGCTAAAGCCGATTCAATGATAAGCGCTAACGAAGCAATCATAAAACACCAGCCTGATTTATTATTTTTGGATATTGAAATGCCGAACGGTAACGCATTTGATTTGCTTGAAAAATTTAAGGAAATTGATTTTGATATTATTTTCACTACAGCCTATGATCATTATGCTATAAAAGCCATTAAATTCAGCGCCATTGATTATATTCTTAAACCAATTGACCCCGAAGAATTGATTCAGGCGGTGAACAGATTTGAAGCAAAGAACGGACAAAAAAGCCTGCTGGATAAAAAATTTAAAACACTGCTGTCTAACATAAAACCCGAGAATAAACTTAAAAAAGTTGGGATCCCGGATGGAGAGGGATTGATATTCATTAATCTTTCCGATATTATACGCTGCGACTCTGATGGGAACTATACCTTTTTTGTTCTCATTTCAGGAAAAAGAATATTAGCATCACGTACTCTCGGCGAATATGAACAAATGTTTACTGATGATAACTTCTTCCGGATTCATCGTTCACATTTAATTAACCTTCAGCATGTGAAAAAATATATTAAGGGCGAAGGCGGCTATGTAGTTATGAGCGACAATTCCCAGGTTGAAGTATCCAGAAGGAACAAGACAGATTTTCTCGAAAAATTGTCGCTGATATAAAAAACTTTATTGTTGTTGTTCCCCTTATAATTATTAGAAAATTTACAATATAGTTCGTGGAGAATGTGAAATGAAAATTTCCATTCATGTTTATATGTTTATGTAAGTATTGTTCTAATTAATTTTTTTACCTGCCATAGGACCTGGTTTAAGCGAATGAATTTCAGTTATATTAATTACAACAACTGCACGAGGTTTTGGTCTTCCTATTTTGACTGACATTGCAGCTGACTGTTCATACAAATCTCCGCTTTCATGTAATACGGCCTCTCCAACAAACCTGTATCCGTCGATAATTTCCTTGTCAACAACAGCCACGGATACTTTCGACCATCTTTTAATATTCTCATAAGTTGCGCCACCGGTGCCTTCTGTGAAGATTAGCGATTCGTCGGATAATACACGGGTTGACCGTTTTGGTGCAACATTCGGAAATCCATCAGCATCAACTGTTCCAATAAAACATTGCTGTGCAGCAATCATTTCTTTCATTTCCTTGGTAAGTACTTTCATTTTTTTTAAATTATAGTTAATACCGGTTAATTTTAATTGTCTAAAATTACAAAAAAATTCAAAATGTAATTTTCAAAAAAAGTACAATGCTCGTTCAAATTTCTAATTTCTAAACAACAACTTTCAACCGTCTCTTTAAAGTTTAGTTTATTTAATAAATAATTCAAAATATAATTACTTAGTTGTTTTATCCGCAATATTTATTTGTGAGCAATGGAAGATTAATTTTTTGATCATATTTTGGATCTGCCCAATCATCATTTGGAATGTCTTTTAAATGAATAAATGAATGTATAGAATTATTTCTGTCATTTCAATGAACGCTTCAACAGCGATGTAACTAAGATCTACAGTTGATTCTGATAATAAAAGTATTTGTTCTTCCTGTATTTGAAAAAGAATGTTGTCTGGATTTTCAATAAGCTTATAATAAAATTCCTGCCCTTGCCCAACAAGCCACTCTCGGAATGTCAAGAAGCAGTCTTCATCGCACTCTTCCGAGATAAGTCTTTATGCAGTAAACAAGTCCCACCTATAAAGATTAATCTTATATATGTCGAAAAAATATTTAAAGAGCATGATGTCATGTGAAGAATAATTTTTCAATAAAATTTCTTTAAGCTTAAATTTTTGCTCCTCAAAATCATAATTTTTCATGATTTTTGAGTTGTTGATTATTTTCCAAAACTCTTTGTCTGTCATGTGTGAAAATTATATTAACGGTGAAATATGCTCGGAGCGCATATTTGATATTATTGGCTGTTGTTACTTTTCTTTCATTTAATATAGAAGAAGCGGATTGTCTGCACCATACTTCATTAGAAAAATAAATTTTTGTTTTCCCGCAAATGTGTCATAGAATCATATCACCAGCTTTTATGCCTTTGTTGATCTTTTTCGATCCTAGTTTGTACATGCAAAGTCGAATTTATTTCTGCTTAATAAATTTCTTTACCTGCGATGGAATATTTTTTAAACGAATAAAATATAATCCACTTGGCAAATCAGAAATATTGACAGTTTCATTATTTTTTTTTGAAACTTCTTTAACTAATTCCCCTCTAGAATTAAAAATTTGAATTGGCTGGTTTTCATAAATGTTATTTAACCCTAAAGTAATATTATTAGCTGACGGGTTCGGGTAAATGGAAAAACTGTTTGCCTCTAATTCATTTTCATTTACTGAAAGCGACAATAAATTCCCAACTTTCATACCGTTACCAAAACTGGTTACCCACATTTCATTGCTATTATATGGATTAAAAAATATTCTTATGGGATGCCAAAAATTATAAGCCGCTGCTTGAGAAAATGTTGGCGCTGCAGAATTTATATTGCTGCTAACCCACAAACCTTCTGATGTTGTAGTAACATATAGTTCGTCAGCATTGTTTGGGTTAAAAGTGCAGGATTCAATATTTTTATCGGATAAAATTTTTGTCCAAGCTGCACCTCGATTGGTTGTTTTGTATAATCCGCCTAAATTATTGGCTGGGTTAATAGACCAACCAGCACTGAAAACTCCTGCATACCAAGTATTTTGGGCTGCATCGTTCGGATCCACCACAATATCTTTAGTGTAATAATACATTCCAGCATCGGAAACATCTACCCAAGTATTTGAACTTGGATTGTAAATAAAAACGCCGGAACTAGCAGAATATGTTCCTCCATTTGGACCAGAATAATCAACACGAGCTGAATAGGAACAAACCATTTTTCCATCATTCAAGACCACAATACTTGCCGGGTGTTTTTCTGTGCGCTGCGGATTCGGCAGTAATGTCCAAGAAGCTGTTGTCAAATTTTGCAAATCGTTAGTCATATAAATGCCGCCAATCGAACCGACAGACGAGCCATAATTGACAACGCTTGCATACGCTCTGTTTGGATTATTGGGGTCTAATGCAATCCAAAATACGGGGTGATTGAATAGTTTTAAAACTTGCCAATTCAATCCATTATCTGTAGAATAGATTATTTTCCCTTCGGCATCGGGGGTATCTAATTTCCAATCCTCAATATAGGTGGGTTGATAAATATCGTGTATGCGCGCTCTTGCAGCAAATAATATTCCGTTAACTGGGTGCTGCACCACTCGGTAAGTTTCTCCGCCATCTGTGGAAGCTGAGTTATTTGCAAAAGACCAGGACGATCCTGCATCTGTACTTCTTATGCCAAACATGTCAGTAAAGCAAGTCCACATGGAATTTTGATTCATCCAATGCACTTGCCAACAAGAAGTGTTTTCAAACCCAATACTGTGAAATGAAGTACCAGTTGGTGTTGGTATATTAGCAGGGGTTTGGTCTGCAGCATCGGTATATGCTTGCTGCCACATATTGCCGCCATCGGCAGTTTTATGTATTTGTCCCCAACCACCAAAAATAACTTTGTTTGAATTATTAGGTGCTACATCAAAACCAAACGGCCGGCCGCAGCCGCCCCAACCTGTTGTTCCGTTTTGACCGCACCAACCTGTAATCACATTTTGGTTTCCAGCAGTATGTAAAACATTAGTCCAATTTGCACCACCATCGGTAGTTTTAAACATTAACGGAAGCGGATATGAATCGGAAGCTGCAATATAAACAGTATTAATATCGTTTTGAGCCATGTCAATGTGCATCAAATAATCGGCATTAATATTTATGCCATTCATTTTGGGTACCCAATTTCCTGTACCATAATCTGCCGAATAAACACCTTTAGCAAAATTTACATTGTTGTACATTTCTAGATCAACAGAAATATCATTTTCATTTGCAGTAATGCAAAAAAATCGCGTAGCCGCACCTACTTTAGCTCCTGTAAATTCCCAAATTCTTTCGGTTGGAGGTATTCCGGTAAGTGCAGCAATTGTCCAACTTGTGCCGCCATTTGTTGAAATAAAAACGCCATTATTTGTGCCGATATAAATAGTGTTATTGTCAAAAAACACCCCACCTACTATTATACCAGCAGTTGTGTTAGAAGCACTGAGGATATTTGTAAAAGAATTACCCCAATTACTAGAAAAGTAAACTGTATCGTGGTTTGAAATAATTATTCTATTCGGATTGTTATAGTCAGTGTTGATACTGTATGTAGCAAAAATTCTATCGTAATTATTTGGTGCAGGATTGCCAGCAAGTGCTGTCCAAGTCAAACCATTATCAATACTTTTAACTGGAACTGGAAAAAAATTGGTAGGTAGTCCTATTGAATATAACAATCCAGATGTGCTGGTGTAACAAACTTTTGATTTTTCAGAAGATATTAACTGACTGCTAGGTACTTGATTGTATGATAAACCAAAATTGGTAGTATGAAATAGGTCAAACATATCGCAAGCAGCATAATATTCGTCATCATTTGAAGGATTTATAGACATTGCAAACATTGCTCCGCCGCCGCCAACCCCGCGAGAAGAAAATGATGTGGGTTGCGTAAAAGCAACTCTATTTATGCAAACAAATACTAAAAGTATTAAACGGTGTTTCATATTTTCAAATTTAGAGGAGTAAGCAACCACCGTAAGGTTTTAACCTTATTGTATTTGCATTCTCTAATTGCTTTTGCAATACGTAACTGTAATGATTTTACCAAGCGTTTGATTTTGTCCCAGTCAATGAGATTCCAATTATCTGCCTTAGTTTCGGGTGCACATCTTTCTTTCGTTAGATTCATTTGCTGTTCCTGAATTTAAATCTTACTGCACTTTTCTTGCAACAGATTACCAGATGGAAGTCTGCTCTCTTTCGAGCCTGATATGATTCAGTATCCAAGCCATTACAGCAAGGCATTTGCTTTCTCCATCCTCTTTTACCTGCATCGCGTTATACAACTGTTGCCAATTGCCTACCTTACGAATAAGGAACGATACAGGCTTACTACGTTGCGTTCTTGTAACAGAATGGGTTAGGTACTGTCTATATACCGGAAGGTCAATATCCATGTATGATGAGTTTAACGCCCTCATATCTTGCCTTCTTACCTTTTGGTCCATGTGTATCATCAACTTTCACATACTTGCGCATGACGGTACGT
>CAISYK010000718.1 GCA_903889605.1 uncultured Bacteroidota bacterium | reverse complement strand
TACCATTTTCAAATCTTTAAATCGGTAGATTATCAAAATAAATAAAAATGGCAGTAACTAAAGAATTCAGAAGAAACAGAATTAAACAACGCATCCGTAAAGTAGTACACGGAGAAGCAAACAGTCCAAGACTTTCTGTTTTTAGAAGCAATAAAGGAATTTACGTTCAGTTGATCGACGATGTTACAGGTAAAACTCTTGTAGCTGCATCATCAGCAGATAAAGGAATTGCAGAAGTAAAAGGCAATAAAATTGACCAGGCAAAATTGGTTGGTAAAGCTATTGCTGAAAAAGCTTCTATCGCGGGTATTTCAACTGTTCGTTTTGATAGAAACGGTTATTTATATCACGGCCGTGTAAAATCATTAGCCGAAGGTGCTCGTGAAGCAGGATTAAAATTTTAAAAACAACAAACAACAGATAATAATGTCAAACGAAAACATTAAAAGAGTAAAATCAAGCGATATCGAATTAAAAGATAAACTTGTCAGCATTCAACGTGTAACTAAGGTTACTAAAGGTGGTAGGAACTTTACATTTTCAGCTATTGTTGTAGTTGGAAACGAAAAAGGGATTGTCGGTTATGGTTTAGGTAAAGCTAAAGAGGTTACCGATGCTATCACTAAAGGAATTGACGATGCTAAAAAGAATTTGATAAAAGTTGCCCTTGTTAAAGGCAGCGTTGCTCACGAACAATATGGTAAATTCGGCGGAGCATTGGTATTCCTAAAACCTGCCGCTCATGGTACTGGCGTTATTGCAGGAGGTGCGATGCGCGCTGTATTGGAAAGCGTTGGTGTTACAGATGTATTAGCAAAATCAAAAGGTTCATCAAATCCTCATAACGTTGTAAAAGCGACAATGGATGCCTTGATGAAAATGCGCGATGCAGCAACCGTTGCTCAGCACCGCGGTATTTCAATAGAAAAAGTATTTAATGGATAAAATAAGTTGCAGGTTAGGAAGTTAAAAGTTGGAAAATAAAACTGCCCAGCTTTAAATTTTAAACCTTAAACTTTAAACTCAAAAATAAAATGGCAACAATTAAAATAAAACAAATAAAAAGCGGCATTAACCGTCCTGAACGTCAAAAACGTACATTACGTGCTCTTGGATTTAAAAAAATGAACCAAACTCTTGAAAAAGAGGCTACACCTCAAATTATTGGAATGATTGCAAAAGTTGCACATTTGGTAACAGTTATAAATTAGAGAATTAGAGAGTTGAGAAATAGAAATCTCCAATCCACTAAATCTAAAAATTAAAAAAATAAAAAAGATGAATTTAAGTAAATTAACACCTGCAGAAGGTTCGGTTAAAAATGCTAAAAAACGTTTAGGCAGAGGTCAGGGATCCGGTAAAGGCGGAACATCTACAAAAGGACATAATGGTGCTCAATCTCGTTCAGGATATTCTGCAAAAAGAGGTTTTGAAGGCGGTCAAATGCCATTACAAAGACGCGTTCCAAAATTCGGATTTAAAAATATCAACCGTATTGAATACCGCGGAGTTAATTTAGATGTTATTCAAGCCTTAGTTGAGGAGAATAAAATAGAAACTATTGAC
This sequence comes from uncultured Bacteroidota bacterium, assembly GCA_903889605.1. Lineage (GTDB taxonomy): Bacteria > Bacteroidota > Bacteroidia > 2-12-FULL-35-15 > 2-12-FULL-35-15 > 2-12-FULL-35-15. The sequence continues at coordinate 284 of CAISYK010000718.1, read as the reverse complement.
ATTGCTTTCTTAATTTCAAAGGGATTAGCACATAAAAACGACAAGATAAAAATTCTTGGCCGTGGTGAATTAAAATCAAAAGTTGAAATAAAAGTTCACGCATTTTCTGCAACTGCAAAATCAGCTATTGAAGCCCAAGGCGGAACTGCTGTATCAATTGAAAAAGCATAATTAATAGCGCAGTAAAACTGTTTTATGAAAAACTTAATAAATACATTAAAAAATATTTGGAAAATTGAAGACCTAAGAGTGCGTATTCTTAACACTCTTGGTTTTATTTTAAT
>CAISYK010000717.1 GCA_903889605.1 uncultured Bacteroidota bacterium | reverse complement strand
CAATAAACGGATAATGTATTTTTTCTTTTATTTGGTTCAGTACTTCATTTTTATCCGCACTCCATGCTTCTTCTGAAATAAGTAAATGTTCTGCAGCTAAAAATCCGTTTTGTTTTAGAATCTCATTAGTACGGTATTTATCAATTGTAATTTGCGAACTTTCAACACCTGAACCATTATACGGTAATCCAACTTGTTCCAATTGTGCCTGCACTGCGCCATCTTCCCCAGGACGGCCATGCAGAGCTATAAATACACAATCCACCATTTTGGCCAAATCATTATAAGTTAATCTTTTGGGCTTAGCTAAATTATCGACGCTTGAATATTTTGCAGTTATGCCGTGACAATCACCAATAATTTGTTTAACCAAATCGTGTATTTTGTAATTTTCAATTTTGTCTTTTATATCATCAGCATTATCTTTCAAGAGAATATTTATCGGGATCTGATACATAATATGTTCATCAGCGTTTCCTGTTAGAAAAACAGGAATTGGTTCATACTTGGCAGATGATGCTAATTTTTCATAAATATTCCGCCCGCTTTCAACAGAAATATGCCTTTCGGAAGAGTAGCCACCTAAAATCACGGCAACTTTAATTTTATTGGTAGCTGCAACTTTATCTTCTTTGATTAAAGCATCTAATGACAATAATAAACTATCATATACTCCGCTGTTTTTGCTTGCTTTAATGCGCTGCGCAAGGGATGTCCGAATAATGTATGTCAAAAACTGTGAAGGATTAAGCCCGATTTCTGCCGCCTGATGAAAGAAAAATGAAGACGGCATCATTCCTGAAGTAGTATTAGGGTCGTTCAGAAATATCTTTCCTTCATTAGTAATAAAGCCGTCAATACGGGCATAAACATCAAAATTCAAAGCGTAGAACAAACGTTCGCATTCTTTACGAATAGACTGTATTTGTTCGTTAGGTATATCAATCGGCGTAATTTTACGTGATAATCCCGGTAAATATTTTGAACGGTAATCAAATAATTCTTTTCCTTTCCGAATCTCTGTAGGCGGTAATGCAATTGCCTTTCCAATTAAACCCTTCTCTTCAAAAGAGTTTCCATTATCCTGAAGTACTATGCATGAAAATTCTTTTCCTTCAATAAAACCTTCAATCAGAACTTTGCTTTCACCATCCAAAGCTTCAAGAAGGGCACCTTCTTTTTCAGTTTCAAAAAGTGTATTAAGATGATCAATTAAATCCATTGGGTGATAAACCACATTGCCAACTGCACTCCCTAAACTCTTAACTAAAACCGGCATTCCAACTCCTTCGCGGATATCAGCCAACGTGTGTATGTAATCAATCTGCCCGGTCAAATCAAGTCCTTTCCAATCACCTGCATTAATCCTTATCGTAAAAAAAGCCTTTTCGACGGCTTCGATAAATTTAAAGATGTCATCATCATGCAAAATAGTAATACCAATAGAAGAACCTTGATTAGCGGGTTTTATGACCATCGGAAAACCTATTTCCTTTTTTGATTTTTCGAAAGCAAAATTAATATCCTTTTCTATCCGCAGACTTTCCCTATCAATTGTAAAAAAAGCTGGGCTGTTAAATCCGGCATTTACCATCAAACGTTTTTGTACGCTTTTGTCAATACCAATTGCAGAAGGCAATATCCCTGAACCGGAGTACGGCATTCCCAAATATTCAAACAAACCTTGAATTTTACCATCTTCGCCAAAAGAGCCGTGCAGGCATAAAAATGCAAAATCAAAATATGTTTTTAAATCACCAGGCTCAATTTTATGTCCAATTTTATTGATTAATTCAAGTTGCTGATCTGAATTTAATTTACCGATCTGCTCGGCATATATTTGAAAATTGCCTTCTTTATTAGGTATGAATTCAGCAGGAGGGTAAAAATCACGAATGCTGCCTTTATAAACAAACTCCCAGTTAAGCAAAACAAAATTACCAAAGCTGTCAACGAAAACCGGGACAGCTTCGAACAAAGATTTATTCAGATTATCGTAAACAGTTCTTCCGCCGGCAAATGATATTTCGCGTTCTTTAGAAAAACCTCCGAAAATGATTCCTATTTTCATATATAATTTTTGACACTAACAGCACTAATTAATAACCACCAATATCAAGCGAATTGATGAAATTTAAATGCCCCGCATTTTTTAATTTCTACAAATTTAAAATTAAGCTCGGAGACTAAAGACTAATCTGTTTCAAATATTCAACAAGTTTATTAACTAATTCAAAGGTTTATTAATATCTTAAGTTTAGAAGTAAAATCTTTAGATGTACAAATGTTATCTCTCACTGCTAGCGCTGCGTAAGGGATTGAAGCGTAAATCCTTTTGCCCTTGCAAAAGATTGAAGCGGAAAGCCCGCCGCTTTCTTTTTTAGAAAGCGGAACGCCAAAATGAATTATTCAAAAAATCAAAGCCCCAATAAATTACTATTTAATATGAAAAACCGAGTACTAAACTTATGTTAATATTTAATACAAGGCATTAATGCAACATTTCGAGGCCTTGTAATGCCAATATAACCAAGAAGTGAGGCGGCATTTACAGTTGCAATATTAGCTATTGAAAAAGCGGCTTGAGTTGAGGCAGAAGAATAAGCCACCGCATCAAAAGGATCTGCACCATACAAATTTTGATAACTACCAGAGGTTGCATATAGTGACCCCGGAGTTGCTGTTGGATCAAAATCTCCAACAATTAAAGTACCAGCTTGATTAGCACCTAAAACTCTCCCAGGGTCAGTTCCCTTTCCATTATCAGCACCACGAATAAATTCACCTCTTAAATCCGGCAGATTAAATGTGGTTGTTCCATTACCGGGTCCATACAAAACGCCTATTGCTGAATATAACTCAGGATATTGAGTTCGGTTTACAGCCTGCCCGTTACACTCCAGATATCCGACCGGCGCAGTGGTATTTGCAAAATAATCAACCGTTCCCGCTGGTGTTGTTACGCAATTCCAATTTGTACCGTTATAATAATAAAACCCTTTCAAATCGGTATCATATACTTGTAAACCATCAATAGGACTGCTGATTGCCAAGCGCTGGGACGTAGTTAAACGAGGCATTGCAAAGCCCTTATTTGTTGTTGTCATATCTATCAGTGCTGAGCTGTTTGGCGAAGCAGTCCCAAAGCCAACATTACCAGCCGTAGTAATCCGCACTTTTTCAGAATTGTTAGTAAATGCTGCTAAATCAGCAGCATCTGTAGTACCAATAAAATTTACACCAGCAATGGTGCCAGCATTACCGTTTATAGTCCAATGTGTGCCTAAATCAGAACCTGTTGGTCCTGTTAAACCTGTAATTCCAATCGCTCCTGTATTTCCGGTAAAACCAACAACTCCATTTAATCCGGTAGATCCAGTAATTCCTGTTGCCCCATTTAAACCTGTAGCACCTGTTGATCCAATAATTCCTGCTGAACCGGCACTGCCTGTTGAACCAACAATTCCTGTGAATCCAGTAGTCCCGACAATGCCTGTTGCCCCATTAAATCCTGTGAGCCCAGTTATTCCTGTAGCCCCAATAGATCCGGTTACTCCAGTATTGCATAATGATTTCCAGCTTGAAGTTACACCATTCCAATAGAAAAAACATGCTGAATCAGTGTCAAATACTAATAAGCTGTTTGAAGGCGAAGGGATTGCAAGCCGCTGCAGAGCAGACAGCCTCGGGACAAGCATTCCTTTGTTATTTGAGGGGCCTGCATCTATATCCAATAAAGCTGACGGAGCTGGAGTTAATGTTCCAATACCAACATTATTGTTTTGTGCCAACAGAGTATTCTCTAATTCAATTACTAATAAAGTTGTAAAAAAACAGACTAAAACAATTACCTTTTTATTCATAGCTAAATTTTTAATAAAAATTGAATGCTGAAAAAGTTGAATTTAAATTTTATCAAATTCGGTTTAAGTATTCAACAAGTTTATTTACTGCCAAAGCACGATGGCTTATTTTGTTTTTTTCTGTCAGGTCCATCTCGGCAAAAGACTGTGGCTGTCTGGAAAGTTCTGAATCAGAAATATCCGGCGCAAAAACAGGATCATATCCAAAACCGCTTGTACCATGTTTTTCAGTTAAAATGGTCCCGTTTACAATTCCTTCAAACTGTATTTCATTTCCGTTAATAACCAGTGAAATAACAGTTTTAAACCGGGCTTTACGATTTTTCACACCTTGCAGCTCCGCAAGAATTTTATTCATATTTTCATCTGAATTCTTATTTCCGCCGGCATAACGTGCAGACAAAACACCTGGACGGCCATCCAAAGCCTCAACTTCGAGCCCGGTATCATCAGCAAAACAATTAATATGATATTTATTATACACGTAAAACGCTTTTTGTGAGGCGTTGCCTTCGATGGTCGGTTGTGTTTCTGGTATTTCTTCAGTACAGTTAATGTCGGATAAACTTAAAATTTTAATATTCTCTGGAATCAACCTCTGAATTTCATAAATTTTATTTTTATTTGCCGTGGCGAAAACTAAAGTATTATTTTTCATGTAATATTTAATAGGTAATGTCTAATAGGTAATATTTAATAAGTAATATTTAAATTCAGAAGAAATATCGTTTAAAACTTTGTACAAAAATGCTGTTTTTTTTGATAAAAATCATTTGGGCGTTTCCCTTTCTACCTCACCCCTTCCCCTCTCCAAATGGAGATGGGTGTCCTAAAGGACGGGATGAGGTGAAAAGGGGCGGGCTTTCCGCTTCAATCTTTTGCAAGGGCAAAAGGATTTCCGCTGCTATCCCTAACGCTGCATTTTCAAAGAAATAACCTCTGTGGATATAAATTATCTCCGCCTAAACTTCAGTGTTATAAGACAATAATCCAATATTATAACGGGCAGATTTAGAAAAATTATCACGAGTTAATTTTGAACGGGCCGCTGTTAAAAAAGTTTGAATTTTCATCACTTTCCCTACGGATTTTCTCTACAATTTTATTGGCCAGTTCGGCGTAATGTTTTAAATTGTTTTTAAATAAAAAAGCGGCTGCCTTATCATCGCCATTAATAAAATTTGCCATGGCAGCCCAATGAAATTCTTTTTTATCCATCAGCAGTTTAAAAGCTTTTTTGTCATCCCAAACCGCATTTACAAAAGCAGCAAGAACAGGGTGTTTGTGAATCAACAAGTATTCAACTGCCTTTGAGTGACCGCTGACAGCATCTCTCAGCTGAACCAGTTCTTCATAGTTATTAGTCTGCAGCCAAGCCTTTGCCCGGATGTCACCTTCAATCCATGCAGTGGTTTTTTCTATTACTTCTTTTGTATATAACATTTTAAATGTTGAAATTCTTTAAACAAAGTTACGAATAAAAGCATAAATAATTGCTGTAAGTAAATAGTTTACGGAGGGTAAATTTATAAGAAAAGATCAAAGTGAATCAGAAAGAATTTGAAGAAAATAAATGCTTTAAGATCGGCAAAAGATTATTTTACAACTTTATTATTTGCAATAATATATTGTTCAAGAGCCATAGTCATAGAAGGCGCTTTAGGGTT
>CAISYK010000716.1 GCA_903889605.1 uncultured Bacteroidota bacterium | reverse complement strand
ATGCAGACTCCAAATCCTCCAAGAAAACCAATTGGGTATAAAATCGCAAAAAATAAAAAAATAAAAAATTGAAGTGCAATGGCTATAGATAAAATACTTGTTTCCATCTTCCAGCGTGCCTTTAAATCCATTACGGATGAAATGAGCATTTCCTTGACAAAAACAACACGCTCTCCAATTTTATGCGAGGCAAAAGATTTTGTTACCGGACTATATGATGCTAAAGGGCAAATGCTGGAACAGACAGAAAATCTGCCGATCCTTTCCTTTTCGCTCGGGCCTGTTTGTAAAGTAATTCTTGAGCAATACGGCAAGGATATTTATGAAGGTGATGTGATCATTCATAATGATGTATTTTCCATGGGAAATCAGAATAATGATGTGGCGATCTTCAAACCTATTTTTAATGAAGGGATATTAGTCGGCTGGGCTGCAGCAAAAGGCCATCAGGCTGATATCGGCGGTGCTGTGCAGGGCGGTTACAATCCAAACGCAACCGAGGTTTGGCAGGAGGCACTGAGGATACCTGCAGTTAAATTATATGAAAAAGGTCATTTCCGTAAAGATGTTTGGAATTTAATTTTTGCAAATATCCGTCTGCAAATGGTGCAGGAGGATATCAAAGCACAAATTGGTGCATGTACTCTCGGCGAAAGAAGGCTGCAAACTTTCATTGCAAAATACGGATTAGAAGTTTTTGATGCGCACAAAATTGCCTTATTTGACGCAACCGAAAAAATGATGCGTGCTGAAATAAAAAACATACCTAATGGTGTTTACAAAGGAGGCAGCATGGTGTATTATGACGGCAAGCATAAAGGAAGCAAGTTCCCTATTCGTACTGAAATAACCGTAAAAAACGAAGATATTATTTTCGATTTTTCAAAGTCTTCTCCGCAAACAAAAGGGTTTGTAAACGGGATATATACCTCAACATGTTCCGCAATAACACTTACATTTTTACAAATGGTGAATCCGAAAATTCCGCATAATGAGGGAATGATTAAACCATTAAAATATATTGTGCCCGAAGGTACTATTCTAAATGCATCATACCCTGCAGCAACAACTTTTGGAAATCACTTGTGTCCGCAAATAGCTGATGCAATTTTTAAAGCTCTTGGGCCTGCTGTTCCTGATAAAATTACTGCCGGCTGGAACCATTTGCTTTGTTCTCTCTTTACCGGCAATCATCCGCGCACAGGAAAAAAATATGTCGATATCTGTTTCCTTGGACTTAAAGGAGGCAGCGGTGCAATGAAAGGCGATGATGGTTATGATCATATCGGAATGATCGATGCTTCCGGGGGGGTACTTGATCAGGATTATGAAATGTACGAACAGCAGACGCCGCATTTAATTGTACAGCATGAATATTTATGCGACTCAGGCGGAGCAGGGCAATGGCGCGGAGGTTTGGGTACTGTGACGCAGATTATGCTTAAAGGCGAAGATACCACAATGGTTGTTTTTGGCGACGGTGATGTGGAACCAAACTACGGTTTGTTCGGAGGAAAAGGCAGCGTGCTTAATAAGATTGAGAGTATGAATAATAAAAGCGACAAACCAACATCTAGTCGAGTCACTGGAGAGGATGGTATGGATAGTACTTCCTCTGAGATGCCACAAGAAGACGAAGAAGAAGGTAATAAGAGCAGTAACACAGAGGACAATGGACTCTTTACTCTTAGCGATATTAACATAATATCAAGAGGTGACAGTGAGTTGATTGGTATTGTGGGGCCGGTTGGTTCAGGCAAGAGCTCTCTAATGTCAGCACTGCTCGGTGAGATGCCAATCAAATCGGGAAAACTGAGATTAGACAGGCAAATCGCCTACTGTAGTCAGAATTCTTGGATACAAAATGTATCACTGAGGAACAATGTATTGT
>CAISYK010000715.1 GCA_903889605.1 uncultured Bacteroidota bacterium | reverse complement strand
TTTTTTAATCTGCAAACTTTTTTTTAATAAAATTTATTTTTTTACACTTTAAAAGTTAAACTTAGTAATATTATTCAATACTGCCCAATTAGCATATTGGCTATAAACGCCTATATTCATTAGGGTTTTATCATTTTAATAAAGAAGGAACTCTGAAGGCATATAAAATATTATAAAATACAAATTTGGAACCTGGACTGGCTATTTGTGCTTAAATTACATTAGTAAAGCCTGTCGACGGCGGTAATATTGTATACATCCCACCAATTTATCTCCATTTGATGCACCCTGCTATTTGCTTAATTTGCTTTGCGACGGCTAAATTCCTATGAAACAAGGAGCGGTGACACTTTAATTTGGCAGGTTCATCGAATAAAATAGGCAATAACTCCAAAAATTAACTGCTAATAATACGGCAAATGCAATATACTTCAGTATTTCCTCATTATTAATAAGGCCTCGTCAGGGCTTGCAGCGGAAATTCTTATATTTTACTGAAAGAATTGAAGCCTTTCGACTTCGCCCACTATAAACTCCCAGCCCGCCCCTTTCTTTTATTAGAAAGGGTTCGCGCATGCGGATCTATATTATAAATAAACATGAAACACAATATTATTTATCACGAAAACGAGCCTTGCTTATCCAAAATAGTCGAATAAGCTTGAGTAATGCAGTGTTTTCATTGCAAAATATAAAACAATCAGTTGAAAATAATTTATATATTTACATACATATATATATAATGTATGCTTTGCGACAAAAATAGATGTTGGTTTGAAAATTGGTTTGATTCGCCATACTATCATGTTTTATATAAACACCGTGACTTCAGCGAAGCTGAATTGTTTATTGATAAGCTGATTAAATATTTTAATCCAAACAGTAATTCTAGATTTCTGGATTTGGGATGCGGTAAAGGCAGACATTCTATTTATCTGAATAAAAAAGGATACAATGCTGTTGGTATTGACCTATCTGAGGAAAATATTGCAGGAGCATCCCAATTTGAAAATGAAAATCTAAAATTTTGTGTAGAAGATATGCGTAATATGGATCGAACAAATCAATTTGATTATGTTCTGAACCTTTTTACGAGTTTTGGATAGTTTGAAAATGAGATAGATGATTATTCAACAATAAAAGCAGTGAGCAAGGCACTTAAACCAAACGGAATATTTGTTCTTGATTTTATGAATGCTGAAAAAGAAGCAGCCAATTTAGTACTGCACGAAATAAAAATCATTGATAACATCGAATTTACAATCACCAAAAGCTTTGAAAATAATTTTATCGTTAAACGAATAAATTTTTCCGAAAAAGGAAAAGAATATAATTTTCAGGAACGGGTAAAAGCCCTTACTGTCAGTGATTTCAAGAAATATTTTGATGCAGGCAAACTTGAAATTATAAATATACTAGGCAATTATAATTTTGAAGAATTTGATGCAGCAACTTCAAACAGGCTGATAATAATTGCTCAAAAGGAATAAGAAGTTCTATAAAATATATTAAGTAATAATTTGACGCTGGCAAACATTAAATACTAAATTTGCGCACCTTTTAAAATTTGGAAGAATTTAATGCGGGAAATCAAATAGATGATACTTATTAATAAAGCCAATCCATGGCTCCCAGAATATGGGGAGAATCAACGCACAAACCATGCAGGCGGCTTTATGACAACAAATCCTTCCCAAAGGGGAGGTCAAGAAGGGCTAAAATGAGCTATTGGATGTTTATATTACTTTTTCTATCTGTTATAATAAGCGGAATAAGTGTACTGTTTATTAATATCAGCGGAAAAAATTTAAAACTAATTTTATCTTTCAGCGGAGCTTTTTTATTTGCTATCTGCGCACTGCATCTTATCCCAGAAATATATTTATCAGGCACACCTAATGTCGGCATCTATATTTTAATTGGTTTTTTCGCACAAATACTATTGGAATTTTTATCTGAAGGAATTGAGCATGGCCATATCCATGTTCACAAACATGCAGGACATGCATTTCCTTATGCAATGATGATAGGGCTTTCCATCCATTCATTTTTGGAGGGAATGCCTCTCGCAAACACTGGCACTAATTCTCATAACTCCCTATTAACAGGTATTATAATGCATAATATACCTATTGCAATGGCATTAATGACAATGCTTCTTAAATCTCACATCAGAAAGCAAAATGCAATTCTATGGCTAATTATATTTGCCTTAGTTACCCCTTTGGGAACATTTATGAGCTATGCTATAGGCCAAAATATAATCGGAAATTTTTCAATATATTTTGACAGAATTATGGCAGTGGTAATTGGTATATTTCTCCATATTTCTACAACCATTCTTTTTGAATCAAGCGAGAACCACAGATTTAATTTTATCAAATTTTTAGTGATTATGCTGGGGGCTGGATTTGCAATAATGAGTATGTAGTTAACTGATATTTCGTCAATATTTTATCTTAAAATTTCCCCTTATTCAAAGAAGAGAATTCTAATATGATGGCGAAAACAAAGCATTGTTTTATTTCATTCGAGTAAAATAAAAAATGCACCCAATATGAGTGCATTTTTTTTCAATTCATCAAAAGCTTAGTTCAATCCGGCCAATACATTTTTTATTGCAATGAAATCAGGCAGATCGCTGGCTTTTTCCAACACTTCGGCGTATCTGACAATTCCTTCTTTATCAATTACAAATGCAGAACGTTTTGAAACGCCTTTCATTCCAATAAAATCATCATAAATGGCACCGTAAGCGGTTGATGCTTCCTTGTTGAAATCTGAAAGCAAAGGGAAATTTAATTTCTGTTCTTCTTTAAATTTTCCAAGCACAAAACGTGAGTCTACTGATATACCAAATACCTGCGCATTTGCTTTATTATAAGATGCTATGTCATCGCGCAATGAGCACAATTCCGCTGTGCATGTACCTGTAAAGGCTAAAGGAAAAAACAACAATAATATATTTTTGCCTTTGTAATTTTCAATATTTACCTGATTATTTTCTGAATCTGTCAAAGTAAATGCCGGAGCTTTTTGTCCTATTTCTATTTTCATAATTTTTAAATTTTAAATGGTTAATTGATAAAATATTTAATTTGAAGGTACAAAGGTATATAAAGTTTACCCTTTAATTAATAAAATTTAACATTTCAGACACTAAAAATAACTGTAAATTTGCGCTATTATTAGTAATAACAAACCTTTAAAAAAAATATA
>CAISYK010000714.1 GCA_903889605.1 uncultured Bacteroidota bacterium | reverse complement strand
TTATCAAACTCATAATTCATCTCCTTACGGACGAGCTGTTTTTTGTTCTCCTGACTGAAAATGGTATCCTTTAATGTTATTGCTTTTTTGTAATGAATGAGGGCATCTTTTTGCCGTCCGGTAGTTTCATAAAGTTTGGAGAGAAATTCTTCTGATTCCCTTAATCCATATTCTTCTCCAATTCTTTCATCTATATCGTTTGCTCTTTTCAGGTATTGTTCTGCTTCTGTAAATTTTCCTGTTGTAGTATAGAGTGAGCCTATGTTACTCAGAGTGTTTGCGTATAATTGTTTATCTCCAAGATCTTTCGCCATTTTCATTGCCTTGAAATAATAGTCAAGCGACTGCGGATATTTTTTTTGTATTTGATAAATTCCTCCAATGTTATCGAGATCAATTGCAATTCCATTTTTATCCCCAAGTTCTTCATCCATCTTCACTCCCTTGAAATAGTATCCAAGAGCTTTGAGATAATCTTTTTGTAATTGATAAATATTCCCGATATTTCCTAAGTGCCTTGCAACCCCGTTTTTATTTCCTAGTTCTTCATCGAACTTCAGAGCCTTGAAATAATAGTCCAATGTTTTGGAATAATCGCCCTGATCAGCACAAACATTTCCAATGTTGCCAAGAATTGCCGCAACAAAATTTTTATTCCCAATTTCTTCTGCAATTTTCAATGCCTTTAAATAGAAGTCTAAAGCCTTGGGGTAACATCCTTGTTTCTTATAGACTGTTCCGATATTGCCAAGCCTATTTGCAATTCCTTTTTTGTTTTTTAGTCCTTCATCTATCTCTAATGCTTTAAGATAATAATCAAGGGCTTGGGGATAGTCGGCTTGATTGCAATATATATTTCCAATAACACCGCATGCATTTGCAATTCCTTTTTTGAAATTCAGGTTGCGAGCAAGTCCTAATGCTTCAACTCCAAAGTTTAATCCTTTATCATACTTTCCGATAAGTTCACATTCATGAGTTAATTGATATAAGTGAATTACTTTACTGGTGTCCGCCTTATCATTTTTAAGCAGGGTAATGAGAGAATCAATTGTTCTGTTTTGACCAAAACAAAACGAATTAACCATTAAAAGGAAAATAATTTTTTTCATCACTCTAAAATACAATTAAATTCTTATGCCTATTACCAAAATGTCGTCAATTTGTTCTCTGTTTCCGCGCCAGTTATCGGAAAATGTATCCAAATATTTTCCCTGCTCCTGCATAGTTTTGCCTTGAAAGCCGAGCAGAATTTCTTTAAATCGGGATGTCATTATTTTTTTATCATTTTCACTGAATTGATCAGCAAAACCATCAGAAAAAATATAAACGCTGTCCCCTTTAATAAGAGAAATCGTGTGATTTGTAAATTTTCTTTCTGTTTCGTTTTGGAGACCGCCAACAGCAAATTTATTTCCCTTAATCTCAATAAATAAAGGTTCTCCTTGATTTCTTATTATCCATATTGGTCTTTGGGCGCCTGCAAATTCAATTTCTAATTCATTGTTAAAAGTAATAATTGCTGCATCCATGCCGTCTTTCATTTTATTTTGTTTATCCTGTTTTAATGTTTTGCGGATTTCTTTATGAAGATTATTAATAATTTCATTGGGAGCAGTAACTTCTTTTTCATTCACAATCTGATTAAGGATGTTGTTCCCAATCATGCTCATCAATGCGCCTGGCACTCCATGTCCTGTGCAGTCGCATGCGGCAATTAATCTTTTGCCGCCCTTTTCTGCAAACCAATAAAAATCACCGCTGACAATATCTTTGGGTTTAAATAAAATAAAAGAATCCGGAAAATGTTTCGACAAAAGTTCTGCTGAAGGCAGAGTTGCCTCCTGAATTGTTTTTGCATAATCGATGCTGTCAGTGATATCTTTATTCTTTTTCTCAACTAATTCTTTTTGTTTTTCAACTTCTGCTTTTTGCAGTTCAATAATAATATTCGCTTTTCGTTTTTGTCTATATTCTCTTAGGATGAAGAGAGCGAGCAATAAAACTAAAAACAAACCTCCTATTACTGAATAAGTAATTATTTTTTGCCTGTGTTTTTCTTCTGCGGTTACTGCGTCCTTTTTGCCTTGCTCAGCATTAGCCGCCATTTCCTTTTTATCAAACTCATAGTTCATCTCCTTACAAACAAGCTGTTTTTTGTTTTCCTGGCTGAAAATAGTATCCTTTAGTGCTGCAGCTTTTTTGTAATGAATAAGCGCCAATTTGTGCTGCCCTGTAATATCATAGAGCTGAGAGAGTGCTTCTTCTGTTTGCCTTAAATAATCCAAAGCGCCAATGCTGTCATTAATAGCTATAGCTCTTTTCAGGTATTGTTCTGCATTTTTAAACTTGCCGGTTGCAGTATAAAGCGTTCCAATGTTGCCAAGAACTGTTGAAATATTATTTTTATTATCGATGCCTTCCGACATTTTCAATGCTCTGAAATAATAATCAAATGCTTTGGTATAATCCCCTTGTTTCTGATAAACAAGTCCTATGCTGTTAAGTATGTTTGATTGTATTGTTTCATCCCGTAATTCTTCTGCAATTATTAATGCCCTGAGATCATTGTCAAGAGCTTTAGGATAATCCTTTTGGTAATAATAGACTGAACCAATGTTGACAAGACAAGAAGTAATTAATGTTTTATTATTTAAAGATTCCGCCATTCCTAATGACTTGAGATAATATTCAAGAGCTTGGGGATAATCCCCTTGACCAACATAAACATTACCAATGTTGCTGAAGCATTTTGCAATTCCGCTTTTATCTTTTTGTTCCTCATTTATCTTTAATGCCTTCAAATAGAAATCCAGTGCTTTGGGGTAATAGCCTTGTACATGGTATACAATACCAATATTATTATAAGAACCGGCAAGGCCCTTTTTAAAATTCAACTGCTGCGAAAGCTGTAAAGCAATATTCCCATATTTAATTGCGGTATCGTAAAGTCCGATATTTCGGAATTCCCAGCATAAATCGTTTGAATGAATTACTTTGCTGGTATCTTCTTTGTCGCTTTTGATAAGGGTAAGGAGAGAGTCAATTTTTCTGTTTTGGGCAAAACTATTAAAAAATAACAAACTGAAATATAATATTGCACTAAGAAGACGTTTTTTCATTTAAGTTGAATTGTTAAACAAATATAAAAAAACAAAAGCGATTAGTTTTAAATGAATAAAACTAATCGCTTTGAAAATTCACAAAAATAAATGCTTGCTCCTATTAAGCTTAAAGGCAGACCCTTCGGATTTGTTTTTTTGCGTGAGGGATTGCAGCGAAAATCCTTTTGCCCTTGCAAAAGATTGAAGCGGAAAGCCCGACCATTTTTTGAAAAAAAATGGAACGCCCAAATGAAAAGGATTTAACTTTAACTCAGTTATGTTTATTTTATTAATCTAGCTCTGGGTAATCCTCCCCCCTGAAGGAAGCAACATACCCAAGAGACCGCAAAACCGCTCACATAAGGCATCGAGGGTGCAAACCCCACCCCTTCGGATAGGCCTGGAGGGGCATCTTATTTCCCCACCTTCACTCTTATACCCTCTGAGTTGCTCGTAAATTCAGGTGCATACATACATTGAATAGAAGTAATGCCGTTTGAAAAATTTCCATTATGTGTTACCACTAATGGATATTCAAAAACGTAAGTTCCTTTAGGCAGTCTGTCAAAAAAGAAATTGGTTGCCGCATCACGGGTGCTTTCATAATACCCCAAACCATCCTGATATTTGTATCTCGAAATAACATTGGTTGGCTCAAAACCTGATGCGCGCATGTCTTTCATCTGTACATATTCCATATCCCTGTCTACACGAAGTTCAATACGTACTTTTATTTTATCGCCTACTTTCAGCAGGGTTTTGTCTGTGATCGGCTCAATCACCGGGCCGGAATCAGTGTTTTTCTGAAGGAACAATTGTTTCTTCAATACCAGAGGTGTTTTTGATGGAGTGATCTTATCAAGCTGTTCGAAATACTGCCAGTAAAGGGCTCCCCAGCTTACGCCTTCGTCTTTTTTCACTACTGTTACTTCACCCATTTTTGGTTTAATATCACCTCCGCTCCAGGATGTTTTAAAATATCCTGTCCCGGCTTCCTGTTTTACATCCGGCATTTTTTTAGGATCTATTTTCATATCGCCTAAACTTATTTCTACATTGCTTTCTGTGGCAAGCCAATCCGTGCCCCTCAGAAGCAATGCATAAATTGCCTCTGTTGTGGCTTTTGTGGTTTTCCAATCCTGGGTTTGTTTTGATTTCAAAAGCCATACTTTCAGATCATCAACTGCTTTTTTATCATTTGTCACCTCATCGAATGCTTCAATCAACAATGCCTGGGACTCGATAGGAGCCTGATACCAATAAAATCCATCGTAATTCTCTTTCCAGTACATTCCCATTTCCTCGCTGTTCAATGAGTTTTCCTTAAGCGATTTCATTATGTCTTTGGGGGTAACTTTATCATCATAACGATTGAGTGCCAAGGCAATCATGCCCTGCATATACCGGCTGTTCTGAAGCCAGTATTTTTTTGCCTGTCCTTTATAATAATCAAAAGCAACCTGATTGCGGTTATCAATTGATATATCTTTAAAATAACTGCGTGCATACAAATACTGTATCTGCTGATAGCTTAAATGATTATCATTAAGATGTGCTTTATCATACCTTAATATCCATTCATAATCTTCACG
>CAISYK010000713.1 GCA_903889605.1 uncultured Bacteroidota bacterium | reverse complement strand
TTTTCTTATTTTAAATTCTGTTTTACTTTTTGCCATGTTTTTTCTGCATAGCTAAAGTTTTTTCCTTTTCCTAAAACTCAAGTAACCAAACATTTATTAATATCTTTATGCTCATAACATTTTAACTTATATAAAGTCTATTTTAGAGTTTTTTATTCTTGTCTGATAAAGTGCCGAGTTTTGCAATAAATATATCAGAGCACCTATCAGCATTGGATTCATTTCTACCATAACTATTTCCATTATTAGTTAAAGTGATAGATCCTAAAGCAACAGCGGGACTTGTTACAGAGCCTGCAGCGAATATACTACCGTAAGAATCAGCAGTAACGGAATTTACTCTGTCAGAATATCTTCCGCCGGCGCTTTTTGCCCATAGCACATTTCCTGATGCATCGTATTTCACAAAAAACATGTTGGTAGTTTTACCTGTTCTATCGGTATTGCGCAAAGCAATAGAACCAAAGGAAACAGAAGGACTCTGAAAATTTCCAATTACAAAAACATTTCCCGAGGCATCAGCTGCAATGGAACTTGCATTATCCCAGCCAATTCCTCCCCCGCTTTTTGCCCAAAGAACATTTCCTTCGGCATTGTATTTCACAATAAACATATCTGCAGAACCATCATTCACAGTATTTGTTAAAGTTATGTCCCCGAATTCAATTGTAAGACTTGTAAAAGAACCAGCAGTGAATATATTCCCAGCAGCATCAGCGACAACTGATACTGCCATATCTCCCCTATAACTCCTACCGGAGTTTTTCGCCCAAAGAACATTACCGGCCGCATCGTATTTTACAATAAACATATTAGAAACATTATCTGCACTGTGGGTTTTAGTCAATGTTACCGTATCAAAGACAATTGAAGGACTATAAAAAAATCCAGCAGCGAACACATTCCCTGAAGTATCCGCGGCAACAGACATAGCATAATCATTAGAATTTCCGCCAGCGCTTTTAGCCCAAATTAGAATCCCCGAGGCATCATATTTCGCAATATAAATACATACAGAATTAACTTTGATATTCGAATTTATTAAAACAAATGAGCCAAAGACAAGGGAAGGACTTGAAAAACTTCCGGTCATGTAAACATTCCCAAAAGAATCAGCTGCAACTGAACTTACTCCATCATAAGAACTGCCGCCTGCACTTTTTGCCCATAGTGTATTTCCAGCAGAATCGTATTTAACAAGAAAGATTTTCTCATTCTCGGTATTCGAATTGGTAAGAATTGTATTGCCAAATTTAATTTCATGACTTCTGAAATTGCCTGCCGCGAAAACATTGCCTGAATTATCGGTACAAACACATGTTGCTCTGTCCATACCATTTCCTCCTTCTCTTTTCGCCCACAAAACATTACCTAAGGTGTTGTATTTCACTATAAAAATATCTGAAGTCCCTGTATCATCCGCATTTGTTAATTCTTCTGAGCCAAAGACAATTGATGTACTCCGGAAACTCCCAGCAGCAATCACATTACCTTCATTATCGGAAGTAATGGAAGCGGCTTCATCATTTAGGTTGCCGCCTGCCCGTTTGGCCCATTGCCATTCTGGAGATTGATCGATGGAATTTAATGCTGCAAGGCCAAAAAGGGAAAGAAATTTTGATTTCATTTTTCTTGAGGAAAATATTAATTGCCTTGAAATGCACTTATAAAAATTAATTCTTTTTGTTCATTCCCATCAATTCCATTACAGCATTATCTGCATTAATAAATCCGCCGGAGATACATAGTTCCTTTACTTTAACTTTGTGCTTGGTTCCTGGCTTTATAACTCTCCTTTTATAATGAACCACGGATTTCATTAAAACAGCTTTTACCTCTTCGGCCTTCAATTCAGGGAAATAACTTCTGATAAGCGCCGCAACACCAGCTGTAGTAGGAGAAGCCATACTTGTGCCGGATTCGCTGATATATTTATTATCGGGAATAGTAGAATAAATATCCACCCCCGGAGCAAACAGATCTACTTTCAATTTTCCATAATTAGAAAAAGAGCCGATCAGGTTTTTGCCTTTTTTGTATGAACTTGCACCCACTTCAATCCAGTTTGGCACAATTGTTCCATTAGATAATTCACGGTTTGGGAAAGAAAGTTCGTCATCGCTGTTTTTGGAATCGTTGCCTGCAGCATGCACAAATAATACATCCTTTGATAAGGCATACTGAACAGCATCATCCACTAATTTTTTATTTGGCGAATAATATTTTCCGAAACTCATATTTATAATTGAAGCCCCATTATCAGCTGCATAACGTATTGCATTAGCTATATCTTTATCTCTTTCATCACCATTTGGAACGGCCCTTATCGGCATAATCTTTACATTATTTGCAATACCATTAATCCCAATATTATTATTCCGTATGGCGGCAATAATCCCAGAAACATGAGTGCCATGCAGGGCATCAGGACCTTCAACACGGTTGCAGCCATAATAACGTTCATTGACATTATTTACATCATCGCCTACAATATATTGGCGTATTGAATCTGCATTCATACTATTATACTTTATAAGATTTTCAAAATGCTCTTTCCCTTCTTTGATCTGTCCATCAAATTCCTCCGGTTTAACCCCAATTGCGAAAATTAATTTGAGAGCCTTTTTCAATCGGATATCCAAATCAGTATCTGGAGTATAATTATTGAAAGCGGCTTTTGAAAAAGATCCGTTATTTTGATTTTTTACTTTCTCCAAAAAACCACTAATCATTTCCATTGGCTGTAATTGGTGTTCATTCATTGTCTGATCTGCCAAAAACGCTATTTTAATTTTTTTGTATTCAGCAAATTCTGTTACTTCAGGACCAATTAATTTTGCAGTATCGGCATTTTCAAATTTTTTATTCATGCGCTGATACATACGGGCAAGTTCAGAAGCCTCAAAATTGATATCCCCATTTTTTCCGCCAAGGAAACTCCATCCATGAACATCATCAATATATCCATTTTTATCGTCGTCAATTCCATTGTCGGGAATCTCACCAGGATTTGTCCAGATAACATCTTTTAAATCTTCATGCTCAATATCAGTTCCGCTGTCGATAACAGCAACAATAACAGTTTTAGCTTTTTTATCTTTTAATTTTCCATACGCTTTTTCTGCTCCTGTTCCATATACCTTATCAGATGAAGGGTTTAACAATTGCCAGTTATCTGGTATTTTTTTCTGCGCGGATAAAGAACCTGCAATAAATAAACCTGCAATGATTAACTGTTTAGTCATTTTATTATTTTGTTATTTATTTGAAATTAATGATACATCTTAAGAATATCAGATATACAGTAACTGCAATGTATTTAATGAAATATTTTGAAAGAAAACATACTATTTTAAAATAAAAACTCCCGCCAAATTTATCAGCGAGAGTTGTTTACCTCAGCTTTTCCTAAGTCAAACAAAACTGAAGAATAGCTGAAATGCTGAGGTAAATTAACACATTAACAAAATTCGTTAAAAGCCAATTGTAAATTTTCAGCAACCATTTCTGCGTTACGGCCTTCAATATGATGGCGTTCAACAAAATGAACCAAATTCCCATCTTTAAATAAAGCTAAAGCAGGTGATGACGGCGGATATGGTGCGAAATGTTTCCGTGCTTCTGCAACAGCTTCGGTATCAAAACCAGCAAAAACTGTTGTTATTCTGTCGGGACGCTTCGCGCCAGAAACGGCAAGTTTTGCACCCGGGCGTGCAGCTCCGGCAGCGCATCCGCAAACAGAATTTACAACAACTAAAACTGTTCCTTTGCTGTTAATAGCTGCATTTACAGCTTCTGGCGTTGTTAAATCCTCAAAACCAATGGATGTAAGCTCTGCTTTCAATGGTCTTATAATACTTTCTGGATACATATTTTTTTTAGTTAGATTGTTTAAATTTAATACAAAGTTACAAAACATTCCAATACTTGTAAGGTTTTAACAATTCTTTGCAATACACAAATTAAAATTTTATTTTAATCATTTTTAAATTGTTCAATACGAATCAATATTATATGCTCAATAGACATTCAAAATGAATTGAAATAACCTCAATATATTTTTATCATGTTTTCACAACAGTAAAAATCTAATGCATATATTTGTATAAACCACCAATGAAATTGTACTTATGAAATTAAAAAATGTTTTTGCTTTATCGACAGCGATGTTTATTATCTGGACCTCTGCGTTTTCGCAAGCCAAGCTTATCGAAAAAATAACACGTAAAGGAAGTGAATTAGTAATTTCTTACGAAAAATATCAGTTGGCAAATGGGTTAACATTATTGGTTCATGAAGATCATTCCGATCCTATTGTTTATGTGAACATTACCTATCACGTAGGGTCTGCACGGGAACAGGAAGGCCGTTCTGGCTTTGCTCACTTTTTTGAACATATGATGTTTCAAGGATCCCTGCATGTAGGCGACGAACAGCATTTCAAAATTGTGTCGGAAGCCGGGGGTACATTAAATGGTTCTACAAGTACAGACATAACAAATTATTTTGAGCTGCTGCCTTCTAATCAATTGGAAACAGCCTTATGGTTGGAATCAGACAGAATGGGATTTTTGCTTGATTCGGTTACGCAGAAAAAATTTGAGGTACAGCGATCAACTGTTAAAAATGAACGAGGACAGCGTTATGAAAATACGCCTTATGGTATTGCCCGTGAAAAGACAGGTGCTTCGCTTTATCCTGCCTCACATCCGTATTCATGGCTTACAATTGGGTACATTGAAGATTTGAATCGTGTGGATGTAAATGATTTAAAAAACTTTTTTATGCGCTGGTATGGTCCAAACAATGCAACATTAACTATTGCCGGAGATATAAATACCGCAGATGCGGTTAAGCTTGCCGAAAAATATTTTGGCCCGATACCCCGCGGCCCTGAAGTTAAAGCCCAAAGCTTTGCTCCTGTGGTATTAAATGAAGATCGTTATATTTCCTACGAAGATAATATCCGTGCACCTCAGATCACTTTTACTTACCCGGCAGTAGCTTCTCGTTCAGAAGATGAAGCACCGCTTGATGTATTGGCAGATATATTGTCAGGAAGTAAAGCTTCAATTTTTTACAAGAATTTTGTAAAATCTCAAGCTGCACAATCAGCTGATGCAGGCCTTAATGCCAAAGAATTGGCTGGTGAATTTATTATCAATGTTCGAACATTTCCTGATAAATCATTAACACAAATGGATTCATTAGTGCGTGCATCTCTTAATGAATTTGAGAAGCGCGGGGTAACAGATGATGACCTGAAAAAATTCAAAGCGAGTACTGAAACAATGGTTGTAAACTCATTATCGAGTGTATCCGGCAAAGGTGGCATGCTGGCTTCTTATCAGACATTTGCAAATAACCCCAATTACATAACCAAAGAAATTGAAAGCTATAATAAAGTATCAAAAGAAGATGTAATGCGGGTTTATAATAAATATATAAAAAACAAGCATGCTGTAATTTTAAGTGTTTGTCCGAAAGGGAAACCTGAGGCAGCAGCAAAACCCGACAACTACAAACCAGCTGTACGCAACATCAATAACGCTGAAGCTCCTGAATATAAAAACATAGTTTATAATAAGGCATCAGAAACTTTTAATAGAAATATTAAACCAACTGCTGGGGCTGCTCCATTAGTGAAAGCCCCTCCTTATTGGACACAAAATTTCGATAACGGATTAAAATTGATCGGAGCAAAAAGCGATGAAGTGCCAAGTGTAACTATTCAATTAAATATTGAAGCAGGCCATAGATACGAGAATAAGGATAAAGCAGGTATTTCAGGATTACTTATAAGCCTCTTGGCAGAATCGACCACAAAACATACTGCTGAACAAATTGCAGAAAAACTGGAACGCATAGGCAGCAGCGTAAACGTTGTCAGCAATGGTCAGGATATTATTATGGTTATTTCTTCATTAACAAAAAATCTTGATTCAACTTTAGCTATTGCCGAAGAAATTTTATTTAATCCTAAATTTGATAAGGATGAATTTGACCGGGTAAAAAAGCAAAAAATAGAATCTATTGCCAACCAATCAACTCAGGCAACTACTATCGCTAATAATGTTTTTTCAAAATTAATGTATGGGAACTACCATGTTATGGGCATCCCGTCATTGGGAACAAAAGAAACAGTAGAATCAATTTCATTGGATGACGTTAAAAAATATTATACTTTCTCTTTTTCACCTTCCGTTTCATCTTTGGTTGTTGTAGGTGATATTTCGCAGGAAGCGGTTGTACCTAAATTAGATTTTTTGAAAAACTGGAAATATAATAAGATAATACATAATATAGAACCTCCATTGCCTTTGATGGATAAAACAAAAATTTATATAGTTAATAAAGAAAAAGCACCTCAGTCTGAAATACGGATTGGGTATATGGCATTGCCATATGATGCTGCCGGCGAATACTATAAATCAGGCATCATGAATTTTGTCCTTGGCGGAGCATTTAACAGCCGTATTAATTTAAACTTACGTGAACTGCATGGATATACTTACGGCGCCCGTTCAGGTTTTTCAGGCAACCAGTTTGTTGGGCCTTTCACAGCAAGTGCAGGTGTAAGAGGTAATGTTTCCGACAGTTCGGTGATGGAGTTTATGACAGAAATAAAGAAATATGCTGATAAAGGTATCACAAATGAGGAACTGTCTTTCACTAAAAATTCAATAGGACTAAGTGAAGCTTTGAAATATGAAACAGCTTCGCAAAAGGCTGGTTTTATTAAGCGCATATTGGATTATAAATTAGATCAAACATTTGTTGACAAACAAAATGAAGTATTAAAATCAATCACAAAACAAGAAGTTGATTTGCTTGCAAAAAAACAATTACCATACAATAATATGGCAATATTAGTTGTTGGTGATAAAGCAAAAATATATGATGGTTTATCAAAATTGGGTTACGAACTGGTTGAATTAGATAACGATGGTAATGTTGTTAAACAAGATGTAAATAAACCTAAAAATGAGGATGTTAAAAAGGAAGAAATAAAACCTGCTGTGCAGCCGCCAAGTCAAGGTAAACAAAAGGCAAAAGGAGTAATTGATAATCAAAAAAGATAATAATTTTAATGTTTTGACTATTGCTTATTAAATAAACTGCTTATCCACTTAAGACAAGTTAATTTACTTTACCTTGATTTTATTGGCATTTTGCAACCTAACAAGTTATAATGATTTTAATAATTCTTTTCAATGATAGTAAGGGGCACGGTCATTTTCCCTTATTTTATACTTGA